>NZ_WLZY01000009.1:118728-255915 GCF_010122465.1 Phytoactinopolyspora mesophila
GTCCCCCGCCCCCCCCCCCGGTGAGCGCCAGGGGGTTGGGGTTCCCACCCGCCACCCACAACCCACTGACGATCACCTGTGAGCAACCACAACCCACTGACGATCACGGGGAGGGGTGGGATGGTAGGCGGGCTTACCGCTCGCGGGCTAGCCTCGGGAACGTGGCCAAGAATGTCTATATCGCTTCAGTGACCGGCGAGACCGGGAAGTCCACGGTGGCGCTCGGCGTCCTGACCGCGTTGACGCGCAGAGTCGGCCGGGTAGGCGTCTTCCGGCCGATCGTGCGCTCCGCCACCCCCGCGGAGCCCGGCCGGCACCCGGACTACGTGCTGGAACTGTTGCTCGATCACGACGACGCCGACCTGCCGTACGACGTGTGCGCCGGGGTGACCTACGACGACGTCCACGCCGACCGGGACGCCGCGCTCAGCACCATAGTCGAGCGCTATCACGAAGTAGCTAGGCAATGCGATGCCGTGGTGATCGTCGGCAGCGACTACACCGACGTGGACAACCCGACCGAGTTCTCGTTCAACGCCCGGATCGCGGCGAACCTCGGCGCACCGGTGCTTCTGGTGGTGAACGGCCGCGAGCACACCCCGGAGAACGTCCGAGCGGTGGCCGACTCCGCCGTGACCGAGCTGAAGGCCAACTCCGGTCAGCTACTGGGCATCGTGGTGAACCGGGTGGATCCGGGGTCGCTCGATGCCGTACGCGACGCCGTGAGCTCGCCATCGCCGGTATACACCCTGCCCGAGGAGCCATTGCTGTCGGCGCCCACGATGGCCGATCTGATCGGTTTGGCGGCGAACTCTACCGGGGCGCGCCGGACCGGCTAGGCCGGGAAGTACGTGGGTTCGTCGTGGCGGGGATGACTCTGCCGCACGTCCTGGACCGGTTGGTCGAGGATGCCGTGGCCATCACTCCCGCCGACCGCTCAGACGTGCTGCTCGGCCTGCTCATGGCACATGCCTCGAGAACATTCCCGAGCCTGGCCGGCATTGTGCTCAACGGCGGATTCGAGCTGCCACAGCAGATCGTCCGGCTGATCGACGGACTCAACGTCAACCTGCCTATCCTCACCATGGATGGAGACACCTTCGCCACCGCCACCGCCCTGGCCGGGGTGCGGGGCCGGCTCACCAAGGACGCCACCCGCAAGATCGAGACCGCCCGCACCCTGTTCGACGAGCACATCAACGACATCGAACTGCTCGACCTGCTGGATGTCACCCGCAGCAATGTCGTGACACCGCTGATGTTCGAGCACAGGATCGTCGACCGTGCCCGCTCGGACCGGCGGCACATCGTCTTACCCGAAGGCGAAGAGGAACGGATCCTGCGCGCGGCCGATTCCGTGCTCCGCCAAGGCATCGCGGACATCACACTGCTCGGCCGGCCCGAACGCGTGCAGGCGATTGCCATCAACGCGGGCGCGGACATCTCCGCCGCGCAGATCGTTGACCCGCAGCTCAGCCCATGGCGGGAGCAGTTCGCGGAGAAATACGCCGAGTTGCGCGCCCACCGGGGTGTGACGCTCGAGGGCGCTCGGGATCAGGTCGCGGATGTCTCCTACTTCGGCACCATGATGGTGCTGATGGATCTCGCCGACGGCATGGTTTCCGGTGCGGCCCACACCACCGCGCACACCATCCGGCCGGCGTTCGAGGTGGTGAAGACCGACACTGGGGTCTCAACGGTGTCGAGTGTGTTCTTCATGTGTCTACGCGACCGGGTGCTCGTGTACGGCGACTGCGCCGTCAATCCCGACCCGGATGCCGAACAGCTGGCCGACATCGCGATCTCGTCGGCCCAGACCGCGGAAGATTTCGGCGTACCCCCGCGCGTGGCCATGCTTTCGTACTCGACCGGCGAGTCCGGTTCCGGCGCCGACGTAGACAAAGTGCGGGCCGCCACGGCGCTCGCCCGCGAGCGGCGCCCCGACCTGTCGATCGAGGGACCGATCCAGTATGACGCCGCGGTGGACGCCGGTGTGGCCCGCACCAAGCTGCCGGACAGCGAAGTAGCGGGCCGCGCTACCGTGTTCATCTTCCCGGACCTGAACACCGGCAACAACACCTATAAGGCGGTGCAGCGCAGTGCCGGCGCGGTGGCGGTGGGGCCGGTCCTGCAGGGATTGCGCAAACCGGTCAACGACCTCTCACGGGGCGCTCTCGTGTCGGACATCGTCAACACGATCGCGATCACCGGAATCCAGGCCCAGACCAGCGACGCGGAAGACTAGATGGGCGCGGCACATAGAGTCTCCCCTCGCCCAGCGGACTCGCTCGTGCCTCGCTCGCCGATGCCCGCCACACCATGGTGAGACTCTATGTGTCACGCCCAGTATGCCTTGCGCCTTCACGTCAGTGCTGGTCAGCGACTTGCGAGTGTGATGACGTCTTCAAGATCGTGTTTGGCGATATCCGGATCCGGCGCTGGGTACATACCGATGCTATGCACTCCGGCAGCTTCCAGCGCCTCGATGTGCTGCATGGCATCGTCCATGGTGCCGATGGGCGCGAGCTCGGTCCACCAGTCCGGCGGCATGGTCACCAGTCCGTCGACGCCGTGCTGGGCAAAGCGCGCCAGGAGGTCGTCGCAGAATGGGAGCGCCCGGATGCCCGGCGACGGGTCGTCGAGCAGCCCCGCCAGCCACGGCGCCATGGTCCGGTAGGCGCTGCGCCGCTCCTGCTGGACACAGATGACGGAGAAGACGGCCACGTGGAAAGGATCAGGGTGGCCGGCCTGCTCACGGGCCCACCGCACGTAGGACGGGCCGGCCGGTTCGGCGAGGACGACGCCCCCGGCGACACGCCCGGCCATGGCCAGGGACTTCGGCCCCCGCACACCGGCGAGCAGCGGCGGCACGGGGTCCGGCGGGTGGTACAACTGGACGTCGTCGAGATACACGTGCTCACCGTGCATGGTGACCCGTTCTCCGGCGAGCAGCCGCCGCACCGCGACCATCACTTCTTCAAGCGTGCGCACCGGCGACGAGGGACGTACGCCCATCTGCGCCATCCACGATTGGACGCCGTGCCCGATACCGGGCAGCACCCGTCCCGGCGCCAGATTGCACAACGTGGCGATCTCCATGGCCGTGACGGCGGAGGTACGGGCGACCGCGGGAAGAATGCCAATGCCTACGGTGAGTCGCTCACTCACCGACAGCGCCGAAGCCGCCAGACTTACCCCTGCGGTATAGAAACAATCCTCGATCACCCAGAGCTGGTCGGCTCCATGATCGAGGCGTCGGGCAAAATCGGTCACCAATGCGGCCGGGAAAGTCCGGTCGAAACACATGCCGATGCGGGTTCGTGTCGTCACCATGCCGAGACCGTATCGGGAGAGACTGACAGAATCGGAGAAAGACGCAGAGCCTCGCCATCAGGGCGGCGAGACAGCTGTTCAGAGACACACATTCGGGGTGTAGTGATGAGCGCAACCGTGCTCGTGCTCAACTGTGGATCGTCGTCGATCAAGTACCAGCTCATCGACGCGGACAACGCCAATGTTCTCGCCCGTGGTCTGGTGGAACGCATCGGCGAGGACGGCGGGCACGTTCGCCACGAGGCCGGCGGCTCCGTCGTCGATCATGACCTCACGCTCGCCGACCATCAGGCCGGCCTGAGAGCCGTACTCGATACGTTCGAGGAGCACGGCCCGGCGCTGGCCGACTCGAACATCGCCGCCGTGGGCCATCGAGTGGTGCACGGCGGCGAACAGTTCTCCGGCCCGGTGATCATCGACGACACCGTCGAGGACACCATCGACGGATTGTCATCGCTGGCTCCGCTGCACAATCCGCCGAATCTCGCCGGCATCCGGGTGGCCCGGCAGGTGCTGGACAACCTGCCGCACGTAGCCGTCTTCGACACCGCTTTCCACCAGAGCCTGCCGCCCGCGGCCTACACCTACGCGATCGGCCGCGACGTCGCTCGGCGGCACCACGTCCGGCGTTACGGGTTCCATGGAACATCGGTCGCCTACGTCGCCGGCGAGGCCGTCCGGTTCCTGGAACGCGATGCGCAGAAGACCAATCTGATCGTTCTGCACCTGGGGAACGGCGCGTCGGCCACGGCGGTGCGCTCCGGCCGCTCGGTGGACACCTCGATGGGACTCACCCCGCTGGAAGGGCTCGTCATGGGATCACGCAGCGGCGACATCGACGCCGGTGTGCTCCTGCACCTCGCCCGGGAAGCCGGCATGTCGTTCGACGACCTCGACGATCTGCTCAACCGCAACAGCGGCATGGTGGGTCTGACCGGCGAGCGGGATCTGCGCGAGGTTCATCGGCTGGCGGGAGAAGACGACGAGGACGCCATCCTGGCTCGCGATGTCTATTGCCACCGGATCCGCCGCTACGTCGGGGCCTTCCTGGCCGTTCTCGGTGAGACCCACGCCATCGTGTTCACCGGCGGCGTCGGCGAGAACGACGCCTGGGTGCGCTCACGCTCGCTGGCTGGCCTGCGCGGACTGGGAATCGCGGTGGACCACGTCCGCAACGCTTCCCAAGGTCCCCGGGCGCGTTACATCTCGCCGGACGGAGCCGGCACGGCGGTGCTCGTCGTTCCCACCGACGAAGAACTGGAGATCGCCCGGCAGACGTTGTCGACGGTGGGCGAGCTGACCATCAGCCCGGGGTGACCGTGAAGGCCGTACCGGTGCCGGAGACGACGACGTCCGGCTCCGAAGCGGGAACGAACGCGGCCTGCCCGGAGCGCAGCTGGAGGCTATCGCCGGCGTCTTGCGCCGAGCCCGCCCGCACGGCCACCGCGCCGTCGACGACGAGCACAACCCGGGGCCCGCTGCCACTCGGGCGGATCTCCTCAGCATCGAGCTGGAGCCGGGCCAGGCGGAACTCGTCGAGCCCGGGAACCGGGTAGACCTGCTCACCCGCCTGGGTGTCCTGAGGCACGATCAGCATCCCGCCGTCGGGCTCGTAACGCAGAATACGCAACACCTCGGCCGCGTCCACGTGTTTGGGGGTCAAGCCCGCGCGAAGGGTGTTGTCCGAGCTGGCCTGCGGTTCGACCGCGAACCCGGACAGATACGCATGCGGCACACCTGCCGCCACGAAAGCGGCCTCACCAGGATTGAGCCGAATGCGGCGCATCAGCAACGCCAGCAAGAGGCCGCGGTCGTCCGGATACGTCGCCGCCAGTTGGTCCACCACCGCGAACGGCTCATGACTCGAGTGCGCCCGGGCTTCGTCGGCGAGTGTGCGTGCTATCCGGACAGCTTCGGACTCGGGCAGGCTCAGCCAGGCCGTTACCAAGCGCCGCAGCCCGTCGCCCTGCCTGAGCATGGCGATGGCTTGGGTGAATTCTTCCCGCCCGCTGAGTTCCAGCGCGGCGGCGACCTCGGCCGGGTCACGGAACCCGAGTAGGGCTTCGAACTCGGTGAGCGCCACGACCATCTCGGGTTTGTGGTTACGGTCCTGGTAGGAACGCTTCGGCGACCCCAGCGGTGTACCCGCGGCGTCCTCGGCGTCGAACCCCTCGGCGGCCTGCGCGATGGTGGGGTGAGCCTGGATGGACAGCGGACGCTCGATGGCGAGAATCTTCAGCAGGTAGGGCAGCGCGGCCCCGAACCGGTCGAGGACACCTGGTCCGAGCGCGCCAGCCGGATCGGCGGCGATGTACTGGTCCAGCGTGCGCCCGTCACCCGCGACGACGGAGGGCGAGCCCGGGTGCGCGCCCACCCACAGCTCGGCTTGAGGGTCGCCGGTCGGGTCCAGCCCGAGCAAATCGGGGATGACCGTCGCCGATCCCCACGCGTACGAACGCACCGGATTCTCGAGAAGTACAGCCACGGTCTGCCACTCTACTTTGCGCGCTGAGGCCCGCTACCCTCGAATCCCACGCCGGGCGCGAAAAGGCTCGCGCCCGGGGCCGTGACACTAGAACTGGCCGGTAGTGGTTCCGCCGCTGCCGGAGGCCGGGGTGATCGCGACGTTGTTGGCTCCTGGTTGCCACTGGTCAGCGACCTCCGGATAGCCGTCCTCCGCCCGCTTGATGCACTTCCATTCGACGGTGGTGTTCGGCGGGAGATTGCCGATGGTGCCGGTCCAGGTCGGATACGAGCTGGGCTCCAGCTTGACCGCGCTGGCCGGGGACCACGCGCCGAGCCGTGGCACGCCGCCGACGGCGTACACCGACTGGCCGATAGTGGTGGTGCCGTTCTCGCAGACGAAGTCCAGCGTCACCGGCTGCTCGCCGAGAGTGAACTCGAAAGTCTTCGATGACGCCACACTCGTTTCGCCGGACTTGGCGACCACCAGATTGCCCCCGGCGTTGAACCAACCGCTGGCCGCCGCGTCGAAATCGGCCTGGTTGTCGTGCCGGGTGAGAAGTGAACCGTTGAGAGTGACCGACGACGCCTGAGTGTCCTCGACCACCAGTTCCACGATGTTGTCCCGTGCGGACGGAGCACCGGCGTAACCGCCGTCGGCCGCCCCTATCGTCACGGTCGCGGTCGATCCGCTGACCTGCTGGCCCAGCACCGTCGTTCGCACCGCGCCGTCCGCGTAGGCCACGGTTGCGCCGTCGTCCTCGTACAGCGTGAAATCGCTCGCGGTCTCGTCGGCGTAGACGCGGGTGACGAGCTCGTCGCGGGTGCTCGAGTCCAGCCGCCGGCCGTCGACGTTCATGCTCTGCTCATCGACGTGCATCCGGGGAATCACCGCACCGGCCCGGGCGAACGCGGGCAGCCGGAAATCCCCGTTCACGTACAGCGGGACGTCCTCGATCCACTCGCCGTCGCTGTGGAACCACTCGTTCGTGTGGTAGTTGATCCACGAGCCTTCCGGCAGGTAGATGTTCCGCTGCCGCTCACCGGACCCTGCGACGACGCCCACGAGCAGGTCCCGGCCGACCAGCTTCTGGTGGCCCATCTCGCGGACCTCCGGATCGTCCTGGTGGTAGTACACCAGCGGCGGCACCACCGGCTCGCCGTACCGGTAGGCCCGGTGCGCGAGTGAATAGTAGTAGGGCGTCAGCTCGTAGCGCTGCCGGATGTTGGCCAGGTTACTGTCCACGTCACCGATCTCGGCCGGCGAGGTGTGCTCGCAATTACACAGATTCTCCGCGTGCGGGCGCACCGGCACCTCGAACCACGAGCCGTTGGCGAACCATTGTGTGTACAGCTCATCGAGGTCGGAGTCGAGCATCTCACGCCGGAAACCGCCGATGTCCGAGCCGTAGTAGTCGACGCCGGACATGGACATGTGCATCTGGGTGTTCTGCTGTGCCGCGAGCGCGGTCAGCTTCGTACCGATGTCGGCCGACCACATCGCGGCTCCGTGCCGCTGGATGCCCGCCGCCCCGGACCGGGTCAGCAGGAACGGGCGCTGCTCCTCCTCCGCCGCCGCGTACCCGCGAGTGATGCTCTCGGCCCATTTGAGGTTGTACATGTTGTGATAGTCGGCGTGGGCGTGTTTGCCGGGTAGTACCCCGGCCGTCCAGTCGTTCGGGTTGTACATCTCCGGCTCGCCGAGATCGAGCCAGTGGCCCAGCACCCCGTCGTCTATCAGCGCCTGGCGTTTGGCGGCGTGCCAGTAGTCCCCGGCGGCGTCGCTGGTCCAGTCGATCATTCCGCCGCGGCCCCACCAGTCGTTGTCGGTCAGGTAGACCGGGCCGCAAGTGGAGCAGCCGTCCCGGACCAGATGACCGCGTGCTTCCATGTCGGCATGCTCGGCCAGCGCCCGGCCGATATAGGACTCCTCGATGGTCATGATCCCGACGCCGTCGTCGGCTTCGTAGTCAGCAATCCGGCCGGCCGGATCCGGGAACGACGACGTATCCCAGGTCATCGACCCCATCGCGGTGTGGTCGGATCCGGAGCTGACGCCACCGAACCAGTACAGGTCCAGCACGAACCCGTCGACCGGGAACTCCTCGGCCCGCAGCGCGGCCAGCCGGTCGTCGACCTCGGCCCAGCTCTCATAGCCGAACTCCGACACCCAGAGCCCGAACGCCTTCTTCGGCGGCACCGGCGGGTGACCGGTGAGTTCCATGTAGTCCTGACGCAGGTCGGGCAGATCCGCACCCGTCATGGTGTACCAGCGGATCTCGTCCCCCCACGTGCGCACCGACCACGGGTCACCGGTGAGATCCCACTCGGTCTTGTACACCTGGTCGAGAAACAGCCCGTAGCCGGTGCTGTCGGCCCCAACCGCGAACAGCACCGGGATCTGGGTGTTGCCCACCGGGCCGTTGTCCGGGTCGTAGACCATGGCGTTTCCGAACTGACCACCCGGTGAGCGGACCCGGCCCACCCAGTCGCCGTCCGCGCTGCCACCCTGGAAGAACTGCTGGCCGAGACCGTAGGCGTTCTCCATCCCTTCCTTGGTGATGGAGAGGCCCTTCCAGTCCTGGGCCAGGTCGAGCGGGCAGACGGTGTGCAGCACAACGTCGGGGGTGTGCGTGGTGTCGGTGACGGTGGCGCACAATGTGGAGCTGTCCACGTCGATGCGCATGTCAGCGGTCGACAAGGTGGTGCCGTTCTGCTGGAAGGAGCTCGGGCCGGCGTAGTCGGTCTTCGCCACCTGGTCGGTGGTGAACAGCGGCGAGCCGGTTCCCGGGCTGGGGCTGACCCCGGAGACCTCGAAGTGCGCGAGGTCGTCGTCGAGGATCTCGACGATCAGGTAACTGTTCCCGGCCGTGAACTCCACCCGTTCGACGCCGGACTGTTGTGTGGTCGCCGGAGTGGTTCCAGCCGGCTGGGCCGAGGCATCGGTCGACGACGGCGCCAGCGACACGGCCAGCACGCCGGCTGTCGCGAGAATTGCCAGCGACGACGTCCGTCGTAGTGCACGCATCTGGGCTCCCCTCCTACGGCCGGGCGAGAACGAGGTGGTCGAGGTTGATCGCGCCGGTGTCGCCTGACTCGTAGCCGATCCGCACGGTGCGGGATCCCGCGGCGAGGCTCACGTCCAGCGTCGCCTCTCCCCAGTCGCTCCAACTGCCCATACTCGGCAGGGACACCGTGCCCACGACCTGTCCGTCCACCCGAACCGTACGGGTGGCGGTGGAACCGGTCGCGTTGGCGTAGCGGAATCGCAGCCGATGCTGGCCGGTGGCGTCGGCGTGCACGTCGAACTCGACGGCGTCGCCCTGCGCCTCGAACTGGTCAACGAAGCCGGTCCCGGTGAAGCCAGGGTGGTTGTTGTTGGCCGCCGTGCTGACCTGCCCGGCGAACTCCGCCTCATAGGCGGCTTTGTCCACGCCGGACAGCACGACGTCGCGCACCGTCGAAGCGCTCGGCAGTTTGACGTGGGTCAACTGCTGCACCGGATCCCAGTACCAACCGTCGGCCGACGAGACGAGTGCGGCCAGGCTCGACCGCTGCGCCAGCGCACCGCCGCCAACCGTCACAGCGGCCGGTGTAGTGCTGGCGACCTGCAACGTCACAGCTTCACCCAGCGCGGGCACAGCAACCTCCACCTGCTGCGCGGCCCAGTTCTCGGCGGCTGTGACGCTCCGGTGCACACCCGCGTCGTCGTCGAAATACTCGTACGACGACGCACCCGACGGGTACACCCGGAACACCAGGTTGGTGTGTGTCTCGACGTCATTGCCGACTCCGCTGCCGAGCTGGTAATCATCACCCAGATCGAGCGGGATGATGGCGCCCGGCCGGGCGTAGACCGGAATGGTGTCCGTTCCCGCGTGATAGGTCTTGACGCCGGGGCCACTGAAGTGGCCACCATTCCAGAGGTCGTACCACTCGCCCTCCGGCACGTACAAGTCCTTCGCCGATGTTCCGGCGCTGGTGATCGGGGCGACCAGCAGCTGCTCGCCGTACATGTACTGCTGGTCCCAGCCGGCCGCGTCGTTGTCATCCGGGAACGCCAGGCTCATCGCCCGCATCATCGGCACGCCGGAGTCGGCGCTGCGCACCGCCTCGGTGTACGTGTAGGGCATCAGGTTCATCCGGACGTTGGCGAAGTGCCGGAAGATCGGGATCACGGAGCTGTCGCCGGTGCGGGCCTGCACGTTCCATGGGGTACGTGCCTCCGAGGGACTCGGGTCGGCCTTCTCCGAGTGGTACTGCATGATCGGCGAGAACGTGGCCTGGGCGGTGGAGCGTAGATACAGTTCCGCGCTGGGGAACGGACCGGTGAATCCGGCCAGGTCCCACGCCCAGAACGGCACACCAGACTGCCCGGCGCTGAGCCCCGCCCGGATCGCCTCCTGGAACGCGCCGAACGTCGACGTCTGGTCCCCCGCCCAGAAGATCGAGGATGTTTGTGCGCCCGACGTCCCGGCCCGGCTGAAGATGGTGCCGTCGTTGCCGGTCTTGGCCTGTACCTCGTCGTTGTAGGCGTCGAGGTACGAGTTCGGGTACGCGTTGTGCATCTCAGCGCCGTCCCGGCCGTCGGCGAACTCCAGGTCACGACCGAAGATGTGCTCGCCGCCGTCGGTCTTGAACCCGTCGATGCCGATGTCGTCGAACAGGTAGGAGCGTTTGCTCATCCACCAGTCGGTGGCGTCGGGATCGGTGAAGTCGGGGACCAGACTGTCGCCGAACCACTGACCGCTCGGCACCCGGTAGTCGCCGCCGTGACCGCTGCCGACCACAAAGCCCTCGCTCTGCGCATAGCTTCGGTCGTTGAGGTGCTGCTGCGGCGGTACGGGCGGATTGGTGTCGAAGTTCTCCTTGAGCACCGGAATCTGCCACAGCAAGACCCGGATGCCTTGATCGTGGGCGTCGGCCACCATGGCGGCCGGATCTCGCCAGGCGGTACCCGGTGGGAAGGTCAGATCACCGTAACTCAGGCTGTCGGCGCCGGGCGTCGGCTGGTACTCGGCGCCGTGCCACACGTAGAACGTGGCCTCGTCACTCCATTGCTCCAGCACCATCACCGAGTGGGGGATGTCGTGCTGTTCGATGGCGGCCAGCTCGGCCTCGATCTCGTCCTGGGTGTTCCATTCATTGGCCGAGGCCCACAGTCCGAATGACCACTTCGGCGGCAGCAGCGGCCGGCCGGAGACCTCGGTGTAGGCGTCGACGATGTCCTCCGGAGAACCGGTGAACACGTAATAGTCGAGGGTAGAGTCCAGCGCGCCCCCGGTGTCGAGGGTGAATCCGGCCATGTCGGCCAGGTGGGTGCCGAGGTTGAAGATCGAGTAGCGAGTGCTCGGAATGTACACCCCGTAGCCGGCCGAGTTCAGGAAGAACGGCTTGGACAGATAGGTCCGCCCGACGCTGCCCTGGTCGAGGTACTGGTTGTAGACGTAGTTGTGCACGTCATGACCGCGCTGGTCCAACCGGTCGTAGCGCTCGCCGAAACCCTCGAACCGTTCGCCGCTGGGTGTCAGGTAATGGTCTTCGATCTTGGTGACCGTGGTGGCGCCGTCGCTGGCCCAGCCGATGTTGTGAAAGGCGGCGGGGTCGTAGTGACGGGTGATCAGCGTGCTGCCGTCGCCCTCGTAGACCGAGAGGCGGAACGGGTTCTTCTGCACGCTGAGCACCAGGTCGCTGGTCGCCATACGCAGCTCACTCGCGGAGTCGGTCACCGTGTAGCCGGTGCCGCCGGAGATGTCGAGGCCGTTGCCGGTCGGAGCGACCTGCATGCGGAAGCTGTCCGGGCTGGGGAATGCGAACCGGATCTTGGGAGTGAAGTCTCCGGCGCTGTCACCGGTGGTCACGTCCACGGACGTGCCGTTGTCCGTCACGGCCGTGACGTCGGTGACGTGGCTCCATGACGTGACGGCGAACGAGAACGGCCCGGTGCTCTTCTGGTTGCCTCCGTTGACATCGGCATGGACCGTGTAGGTGATCTGGTCGCCTCTGTCGAAGCTGCCCAGATCCACTTTCCAGTAGCTGTTGTTCCCGCTGTTGTAGTCCCAGCTGGCACCGATGGGAGTCTGATCGGCGCCGTTCTTCGTCCAGGTGACCCATACCGATTGCCCGGTCTCGATGGGCCAGGTGGTGGCGTTGACGACCACGTTGTCCCCGGCCATCGGATCACGCGGCGCCCGCTCGGTGGGTTCGGCCGAGTAGAGGTCGTCGGTGCCGGTGGGATCGTGGTGGATTCCGTCGAGCGCATGGGCCGTCGTCGTCGGGACGAACATGGCCGCAGGGACGACCAGGGCGGATATGAGCGCGAGCCTGAGGAGATCGAGGGTTGTGCGGCGAGATCCACGCGGAGTTGCGGGCATCCGGACTCCCTTCGGAACTAAATTTAGTTATAAATTAATGAGCTGATGATCTCCCGTCAATAGATCAACCCAGAGAAATTCGTTCGTCAGGCCGGCCGGCCGAGCCCCAAGGCCAGATAAGCCGCCACGTACTGCCCCATCGCCAGCAGCGTGGCAAACCGCACGATCTCGGCGCCCTCTGCGGCATGAATCGGGAAGACCCGCACGGACGACGACTCCGCAACCTCCTCGAGCCGTCGCCGGGCGGCATCCAGCAGCGGCGCCTCCGCGCCGTCGTCGAGCACCAGCAGCACCGGACGCAGCGGGGCGGGGCCGTCCTCGAACGGGTCGGCGAACACGTCCACTTCCGGCGCATCCGCCAGCAGCGGCACCAGTTGGTCGTCGTCCCCGGCGATGGCCGGCCGGCCGCTGGCCTTACGCAGGTTCTCCGCGAGCCGCCGGGCCGCCCGGGCCGCCAGCGCCGAACCACCCCACACCACGGGGGTGCCCTCGGCCAAAGCCAGCGCGAGTTCTTTGGCCGGATTCTCGTCAACACCCACCGATGGGGCGCAACGCTTCGCCACGTCATCCAAGGCCTCAGCCACTGGCTCGGCCTCGACCTCCGGGCCCAACCCGAGCCGATGCAGCGCGATCAGCATGGGCACCGCGACGGCGGTCGGATCGGTGCTACCAGCCGGCAAGAAAATGGTGTCGCGGCTCGAGGCGGCCGAGTGCAGCTCCGAGTTCTCCGGAGCCGCGACCAGCAAGGAACAGCCCCGCCGGCGCGCCTCGGCCACCGCGGATATCTCTTCCGGGCCGGCGCCTCCGGCACACATGACCACGACGAGATCCAACGGCCCAGCCCAGGCCGGCAGCCCGGGATGCGGCCAAGCGACGAAAGGCACCGGACAGATGGGCTCGAGCACGGCCCGGAAAAGCCGCCCATCCGGGCCACCCGCAACGATGGCCCGCGGACGGTCATCGGAGTTCAACCCGTCCAATGTCTCGGCCGCAGCCGAGTACGCGCGGCGTACGTGAGCACCCCAGCTGGCCAGCTCACGCAAGACGCCGTCGATGCTGGCGAGCGCCTCGGGGTCATCAAGCGAGGTATCGAAGAACATGGTCACACCTTGGACGGGCCAGCACGGTGGTTGTTGTCGCGCTCGGATTCGGCGTCTCCGAGGGGTTGCGCAAATTCGGCGAGGAGAACCGGGATGCCGTCACGGACCGGATAGGCGAGCGCGCAGCTCGAACAGGCCAGCACGTTCCGTTCGGTGCCATCGGAACCAGCCACTTCGCGTGGTGCCAGCCCGCCATGACAAGCCGGGCACACGATCACCTCGGCCAGCATGGGATCAAGCCACATTTCCCCTCCTCCTTCCGCTGATCATGAACACTACGTGACCATATCGGTCGTCTAGTGTTCATGATCATGGGGAGCTCTCGGCACCGCGGACGACGCCAAGAACCTTGTCACGTACACGTTCCATGATGGACCAGTCGGCACCCTCGACGTTCAACCGCAGCAGCGGCTCGGTGTTGGACGGGCGCAGGTTGAACCACCACATCGGCGATCCGCCGTACTCCACGGTCAGCCCATCCATGTGGTCGACCTCGACGTCCTCGTACTCCGAGAACAGAGCCTCGACGGTTGCCAGCGTCGCGGCGGTGTCGTCGACCCGGCTGTTGATCTCACCGGAAGCCGCGTACCGGTCGTAGGGCGCCAGCAACGACGAGAGCTCCTGATCCGACGAACCCAGCGCGGACAGCGTGTGCAACGCAGCCAGCATGCCGGAGTCGGCCCGCCAGAAGTCGCGGAAGTAGAAATGGGCGGAGTGCTCGCCTCCGAAGACGGCATCGGTCTCAGCCATCCGCTGCTTGATCAGCGAGTGCCCCACCGGCGTACGCACCGGGCTGCCGCCGTGCTCGGCGACGATCTCGCGCACGGCACGAGAGGTGATGACGTTGTGCACGACGGCTGCTCCCGGCGCCCGCTGCAGCTCCCGGACGGCGATCAGCCCAGTCAACGCCGACGGCGAGACCACCTCACCCTTCTCGTCGACCACGAAACAGCGGTCCGCGTCGCCGTCGAAGGCCAGCCCGATGTCGGCGCCACGCTCGAGGACCGTGCGCTGCAGATCGACCATGTTGGCCGGCTCGATCGGGTTGGCCTCATGGTTCGGGAACGTGCCGTCGAGTTCGAAGTACAACGGGATGACCGTCAGCCCGGGAAGGTCCAGGACAGCCGGCACCGTGTGTCCGGCCATGCCGTTGCCGGCGTCCACGACGACGGTCACCGGCCGGATGCCGTCCAGGCTCACGAGCTGGTGAAGGTGCTCGGCGTAGTCAGCCAGCACGTCGCGCCGCTGAATTCGGCCGGGAGCCGGAGCGTCGCTGTGCAGGCCACGCTCGGCGAGGCTTGGCAACCGCGCCACCCAGGTATCACGACGCGGCCCGTCGGCCCCGGCGAGCGCCTTCTCGGCAAGGTCACGGATTTCGGCCAGGCCGGTGTCGCGGCCGACAGGCATGGCGCCCGCGCGGCAGAACTTGATGCCGTTGTACTCCGCCGGGTTATGGCTCGCGGTGAACATGGCACCGGGCAAGCCGAGTGCCCCGCTCGCGTAGTAGAGCTGGTCGGTAGAGGCCAGGCCGATGTTCACGACGTCTAGCCCGCGGGCCGTCACACCGTCGCAGAAAGCCGCGACGAGACCGGGGGATGTGGGACGCATGTCATGGCCGACGACCAAGGTCGCGGATTGATCACCGAGAACGTCCGCCGCCGCCGTACCGAAGGCCCGGGCTACGTCCACGTCCCATTGATCGGGTACCACGCCACGTACGTCGTAGGCTTTGACGACCGCTGCGAGATCGCGCACGTCACGACCATACCGCGAAGCCCGTACGGCACGAACACAGCATCTTCGCCGATCACGCGGTCACTCGGCGACCCGATGGAGAAATGCCGCGAACCGGTCGAGTTCGCCGTCGTCGAACCGACTGATCAAGTAGTCGCGCACACCGCGCTCATGGGTATCGGCCGCCTCATCGAGCCGGGCCAGCCCCGCGTCAGCCAGTGCGGCGTATGTGCCACGGGCGTCTTTCTCGGCCGGGACCCTGCGGATCAGGCCGGCATTGATCATCCGATCGATGAGCCTGGTCATTCCACTGGGCGACAACATCACCATGTCGGCCAGTTGCGACATCCGCAACCGGTGCTCGTCGGCCTCGGCAAGCCGGGCCAAGACTTCGTACCAGGCGAGCGGCAGCCTGTGCAGTTCCACCAAGTCTGTCTCTAGTTGCCGGGCCACACTCGCGTGCGCGCGGTCGAACGCCCGCCAGACCTCGAGCTGTTCGGGGCTGAGGCGCTCCTCGGAGCCGGGAGTGCTGTTCATCGCTAAATGATCATATGACCGATACTTCCAAGATCAACAGGGCGCGCCTAGGAGCCCTGCGCAGAAGTCAGCTCCGTCGGGTACGCGATGACATCGACCATGGCACCGTTGCGGAACGTCGTGATGGCCAGCGCCACGTCTATCGCCTCGGCGAACATGCGACGCTGCAGCGACTGAGCATTGTCAACCGGCTGCCCAGCGACGGTGACGATCAAGTCCCCGGCTCGCAATCCTGCCTTCTCAGCCGGGCTGCCGGGTTCGACGTGCGCTATGCGGACCCCAGTCTGCCGGCCGATCCGCTCGGCGAGTTCCGGGGGCACCGGTGCCGGTGACGTCGCGACGCCGAGAAAGGCTCTGCGCACCTTGCCGTCACGCTGGAGCGTCGCAACGATCCGGGTGGTGGTCGCGTTCACCGGCACCGCCAGTCCGAGGCCCACGCCAGCCACGGCGGTGTTGATGCCGACAACGCGTGCCGAAGCGTCGGCCAGCGCACCGCCGGAATTGCCAGGATTCAGCGCGGCGTCGGTCTGAATGACGTCCTCGATGATGCGCACCGCTTGTCCACTCTGCGCCGGCATCGATCGCCCAAGAGCGCTGACCACGCCCACGGTCACCGATCCGGACAACCCCAGTGGGCTTCCGACGGCCACGACCAGCTGTCCGACCCTCAGGTCATCGGCATTGCCCAGCTGAGCCGGCACGGGCGTCAACCCGTCGGCTTTGAGCACCGCCAGATCAGAGAGCCGGTCCCGGCCGACGACGGAGAACCCGGCCTCGACACCGTCGGAGAAGGACACGGTTCCGCCGGCAGCCGAGCCGACAACGTGGGCGTTGGTCAGCAGGAATCCGTCGTCCGTGAAGACGACCGCCGAGCCGGAGCCGCCCCGCCCACGCCGACCACCACGCTCCCCCGGCACAGCCACGCTGGCCACCGACGGCAGTAGCTGCTGCGCCACCGCGCTCACCACCCGCGAGTAAGCGTCCAAAGCTTCGCTGTCCGCGTGGTCGTCGCCGCTTGGATTGCCGTCGTGTGGCACCGACTCGTTGCCTGGCTTGTCCGCTGTCATGGTCTTCACCGTCCCGCCGCGCGCGGGCTGGCTCCGCCGGCCGCGCCGTTCTCTCGCAATGAAGGGTCAAACGCACAGCGCACCGGCTGCACTCCAACGTACGCCCACAGCGCAATCCGGCCGGTCTCCGGAGAAGCGCAGCCTCCTCAGCCGACGTCGAGAGCGAGCAGGTCGTCTTCGGTCTCGCGGCGCATGATCACCCGGGCCGCGCCGTCGCGCACAGCGATCACCGGAGGCCGCGGAACGTGGTTGTACGTGCTGGCCATGCTGCGGCAGTACGCGCCCGTGCCCGGCACGGCGATCAGATCGCCAGGACCGACGTCAGCGGGGAGGAACTCGTCTTTCACGATGATGTCGCCGCTCTCACAGTGTTTCCCGACGACGCGCGCCAGCACGGCCTCGGCATCCGAGCGGCGCGACGCCAGCGTGCATGAGTAGTCGGCGTCATAGAGCGCCGTACGGATGTTGTCGGTCATCCCGCCGTCGACGGAGACGTACCGGCGCACCGCTCCCCCGTCGAGTTCGACGGCTTTCACCGTTCCGACCTCGTACAGCGTGAACGTGCTCGGACCGACGATGGCCCGCCCGGGCTCGATGCTCAGCCGCGGGACCGACAGGCCGTAGGCTGCGCACTCGTGTTCGACGATGACCGCCATCCCGGCAGCCAGCTCTTCCGGCGGCTGTGGATCGTCCTGGCTGGTGTAGGCGATGCCGAAGCCACCGCCAAGATCAAGTTCAGGAAGTTCGATGCCGTGCTCGTCGCGGATCTCGGCCTGCAGCCCGAGGACCCGCCGCGCGGCCACCTCGAAACCTGATGTGTCGTAGATCTGCGAGCCGATGTGCGAGTGCAGCCCGATCAACTCCAGCGATGGCTCGGCGAGAATACGCCGCACTGCCTGGGCCGCTGCGCCGCCGGCGATGGAAAAGCCGAACTTCTGGTCTTCATGTGCTGTCGCAATGTACTCGTGGGTGTGGGCTTCTACGCCGACGGTGGTCCGGATCATCACCCGCGCCCGTACGTCGCGCTCGGCGGCCAGGGTGGTCAGCCGAGAGATCTCGTCGAAGGAGTCGACGATGATCCGGCCGACGCCGGCATCCAGCGCTCGCGAAAGCTCCGCGACGGATTTGTTGTTGCCGTGCAGCCCGATCCGCTCGGCCGGGAATCCGGCGCGAAGCGCGGTCGCCAGCTCGCCACCCGAGCAGACGTCGAGCCCCAGTCCCTCGCTGGCCACCCAGCGGGCCACCTCGGTGCACAGGAAAGCCTTGCCCGCATAGAAGACTTCAGCCTCACCGAACGCGCCGGTGAACGCGTCGCGGAACGCCCGCGCCCGGGACCGGAAGTCGAGTTCGTCCACGACATAGGCCGGCGTGCCGAACTCCGCGGCCAGGGCCTGCACGTCGATTCCCGCGATCCGGACCACGCCGTCGTCGCCACGATTCACCGTGGCCGGCCACAGGATGGGGACGAGCGCGTTGACGTCGTCCGGAACCTGCAACCAGGGTGGGCGACGACGATGTCCGGCTTCCGCGTGCAGTGTGCCTGCCTCGTGTGTGTATGTCACATCCGCTCCGGTGCGAAGACTCCGAGCATGCCTAGCCCGTTGGCAATGACCACCCTAGTGGCGTCGATCAGCCACAGCCGGGCGCGGTGGATGTCGCCCGCCGGTTCATCACCCATCGGCAGCACCCGGCACACGTCGTAGAACTTATGGAAGGTGGACGCGGTCTCTTCGAGGTAGCGGGCGATTCGGTGTGGCTGCCGCTGTTCGGCGGCGGTGGCGACGATGCGCGGGAACTCACCGAGCGCGGCGAGCAGCAGCGACTCACGCTCGTGGCTCAGCAGTTCGGGCCGGAGCTCGCCGCGCTCGACACCGAGTTCGGTGGCGTTGCGCAGGATCGACGACAGCCGCGCGTGCGCGTACTGCACATAGAACACGGGGTTGTCCGACGTCTGCTTGGTGATCTGCGCGACATCGAGCGTCAGCGGAGAGTCGGCCGGCGAGCGGCACAGCGAATAGCGCAGCGCGTCCACTCCCGCCGCGTCGACCACGTCACCCAGGGTGAGCATGGTGCCGGCCCGCTTGGACAGCCGCAGCTCCTGCCCCTCACGCACGATCTTGACCATCTGACCGATGGGGATCTCGATGTTGTGCTCGGGGTCGTCGCCGGCGCAGGCAGCCATGGCCTTGAGCCGGCCCACGTACCCGTGGTGGTCGGCGCCGAGGAGGTAGACACACACGTCGAAGCCACGTTCACGTTTGTTGATGTAGTACGCGGTGTCCGAGGCGAAGTAGGTATACGAGCCGTCCTGCTTGATCAGCACGCGGTCTTTGTCGTCGCCGAAGTCAGTGGTGCGCATCCACAGCGCGCCATCGGACTCGAAGATGTGGCCCTGCGCACGCAGCACGTCGATGCCGTGCTCGACCTTCCCGGTCTCGTGCAAGGTGCGCTCGGAGAACCACACGTCGAAGTGGGTGCGGAACTCCTCGAGCTGGCTTTGCTGCTCGGCCAGCTGGAGCCGATACCCCTCCTCCCGGAAAGCCGCGAGCTGCTCGTCCGCGGGAAGGTCCAGGATGGCCGGCCGTGCTTCGACGATCGCCTGTGCCAATTCGCCGACGTAGGCACCGTGATAGCCGTCATCGGGAACGTCCTTGCCATGCGCCCGGGCCATCAGGGAGGCACCGAAGGTGTCCATCTGAGAGCCGCGGTCGTTGATGTAGAACTCGCGGGTGACCTCGGCGCCGGCGGCCTCGATGACCCGCGCGATGGCGTCTCCGACGGCTGCCCACCGCACGTGCCCGAGGTGCAGTGGGCCCGTGGGATTCGCGGAGATGAACTCGATGTTCAGCTGAGTTCCCGCCAGCGTGTCGCTGCGGCCGTACGACGATCCGGCGGCGACGATCGCTTCGGCCAGCGTCCCCTGCGCGACCGCGGAGACGGTGATGTTGAGGAATCCTGGCCCGGCGACGTCCACCGCCTCGATCCCCGTGCTGCCTCGCAGCCGGCCGGCCAGCGTCTCGGCCAGCTCTCGCGGCGGCATGCCCGACTTCTTGGCCAGCCGCATCGCGATGTTGGTGGCGTAGTCTCCGTGCTCGCGGTTACGCGGCCGCTCGATCAGCACGTCGTCCGGCACGCCGTCGGCCAGCGTCACCTCACCGTCGTCGACAGCGGCGACGAGAACCTCGCGCACCACGCGGGAAAGTTGCTCAGGGGTCACCCGGAAAGCGTAGCCACTCCGGCCACGGCGCTGTCATGTGTGTCCGCAACCTGGTCGATGACGTGAGAGAGGACGTCGTCAAGGGACATCCCGAGCACATCGGCCACGGCAGCGACGGTGAAGAAGGCAGGCGTGGGTATCCGCCCCCGTTCGATCTTGCGCAGGGTTTCCGGAGAAATGCTGGCAGCTGCGGCGACGTCGGTGATGCTCCGTTCTCCGCGCGCCCGCCGCAACACCTCGCCGAGGTATTGCCCGCGCTCCCGTTCCGATCCGGTCAACGGCACTCTCACCATGTCCGTGATACTAATACCGGTATAGTTATCGGCACCACAGAGGGATGTTTCGAGATGGTCGAGCTGAAGACACCGGGTGAGATCGACGCCATGGCCGCCGCCGGGCGCGTCGTCGCCACAGTGCACGCCACGGTGCGCGCGCATGCCGCCGTCGGCGTGTCGCTGAAAGAACTCGACGACGTCGCGCACGACGTCATCCGCGCAGCCGGGGCGACGTCGTCGTTCCTCGGGTACCAGCCGGGCTTCGCATCCTCCCCATATCCCGGCGTGCTCAACACGTCGGTCAACGACGTCATGCTGCACGGGCTTCCCACGGCATACCGCCTCCGCGATGGCGACCTGCTGGGCGTCGACTGCGGCGCACACATCGACGGCTGGCACGCCGATGCCGCCACCACCTTCATCGTCGGGAATCCCGATCCTGCTGACGAGAAGCTGATCGAGACCACCGAACGGATGCTGCACGCCGGCATCGACGCCGCGCGGCCGGGCGGGCGGATGGGCGACATCAGCCACGCCATGGAGGTGATCGGCCGCGCCGCCGGGTATGGAATCCAGTCCGACTTCGGCGGGCACGGAATCGGGCGCGCCATGCACGAGGAACCGTTCGTGCCGAACGAGGGCCGGCCCGGGCGAGGCTGGCCGCTGCGGCCCGGCCTGGTGATCGCCATCGAGCCGAGCCTCATGGCCGGCAGCCACGACCACTACTACATCGCCGACGACGGCTGGTCGATCCGCACCGGCGACGGCAGCCGCGGCGCACACGTGGAGCACACCGTGGCGATCACCGACGACGGCCCCCGCATCCTGACCGCTCACCTGGACTGATACCCAAACATCACAACCGGCTCAGCCGATTCGGGATCCGTGCCGATGTCCTGGTAACCTTGAGCGCGGTCCCCGCCCTCGTAGCTCAGGGGATAGAGCGTCTGCCTCCGGAGCAGAAAGTCGCAGGTTCGAATCCTGCCGAGGGCACCAGCAGGTCAGAGCACATGTCGATCATAATTTCAAGATCAGACAACGACTTTACGACCATGATCCACTTCGTCGCGCCGAGGACAGATACGGCGCAGGTGCGCTTGTTCAGCTCTCGGACGGTGGCCCCGTCCGGGGCGACGAGCAACGACACGAGCCCGGCACTGTGCTCAGCGCCTGGTCTCGTACCTGGTCAGCAGCACGCCGCCGGGAAACGTCCGGGTCTCCGCCAGGCTCAGGTTCACCCAGTTGTCCAGGGCGGTGAAGAATGGCGTGCCGCCGCCCACCAGGACCGGATGGGTGACGATCACGTACTCGTCGATCAGCCCGGCCCGCATGGCCGCCGCGGCGAGTGTGGCGCCGGCGATGTCCATGGGGCCGCCGTCGTCGGCCTTGAGCCTGGTGATCTCGGTGACCGCGTCGCCGGCGACCAGACGGGTGTTCCAGTCGACCGTGCTGGTCGTCGAGGAGAACACCACCTTCGGCATGTCCCGCCAGCGGCGGGCGAACTCGATCTCCGCCGGTGTGGCGCCGGGCTGCTGGTCGGCGGTTGGCCAGTGGGAGCTCATCGCCTCCCACAGCTTGCGCCCGTACAGCGCTAAGCCGGTCGCCCCCACCCGGTCGGACCACCACTGGAACAGCTCGTCGTTCGGCGACGAGTCCGGTCCATCTCCCCCACTCCAGCCGAGGTCGTCGCCGGTCGCGGCGATGTAGCCGTCCAGGCTCATGTTCATGGCGAAGGTCAGTTTCCGCATGGCGTCAGCCCCTCGTGAGTCGGTATTCGGTGTACAGACCAGCACGGCGCGCAAAACTCATCGGTCAGGCCACACCGAGGGCCAGTTGACCGCCACGCCAAGCAGATGCTCCGTACGGAAAGGAGACCTTCGACGTACCGCACACATGACAGAGGATTCCGCGCCCCGCTTTCGCAGCGTGTCACACATTGTCGAGCCAGGCCAGGACAGCGAGGACGCGGCGGTTGCTGTCGAGAGCTGGTGAGAGGTCGAGTTTGGCGAAGATACGGTTGGTGTGTTTGGCGACGGCTTTCTCGGAGATGACCAGCTTGGCTGCGATCGCGGCGTTGGAGCGGCCTTCGGCCATCAGTATGAGCACGTCTCGTTCACGGTCGGTGAGGCGGTCGAGCGGGCCTTCGCGGCGGGTCACGAGCGCGGAGACGACCTGGGGGTCGAGCACGGTCCCGCCGGTGGCGATCTGACGGACGGCCGCGAGGAAGGCGTCGACGTCGGCGACGCGGTCTTTGAGCAGGTAGCCGATCGAGCCGTTTCCGGAAGCGAGGAGGTCGCGGGCATACAGGGGTTCGACCCATTGGCTGAGCACCAGCACCGGCAGCGCGGGACGTTCATGCCGGGCATCGATCGCGGCTTGGAGGCCCTCGGTGGTTTGGGTCGGAGGAAGGCGCACGTCGACGATAGCGATGTCGATGTCCTCGCGAGCCAGACTGGTGGCCAGGGATTCGGCGTCGGTGGCCGTGGCGACGACGTCGATGTCGCCGGCTTCGAGAATCCGGGTCAGGCCGACGCGTAGCAGTGCCTGGTCTTCGGCGACGAGTGCTCTCAGGTCGGGCACGGGATCTCGATCGTGACGGTGGTGGGGCCGCCGGCCGGGCTGTCGACGCCGACGACGCCGTCGAACGCCGAGAGCCTTCGGGCGATTCCGGACAGGCCCGAGCCAGCGGCGTCCGCGCCTCCGCGGCCGTCGTCGCCCACGACGAGTCGCAGCCGGGTGCCGTCATGGGAGCCGGTGACGTAGGCGCGGGTGGCCTCGGCATGTTTGACGGTGTTCGCCAGACCTTCGGCGACCGCGAAGTAGGCAGCCGACTCGATCGGGTCGGGGAGCCTGCCGCCGACGTTCACGGCCACGGTGACCGGCAGCGCGATCGACATCGCGAGCGCCTCGATCGCGCCGGTGAGTCCGCGGTCGGCAAGCACCGGAGGGTGAATGTCGCGCACCACCGAACGCAGGTCATCGAGCGAGGCCATGGCGGTGTCGCGAGCTTCAGTGAGCAGCGCGTCGGCAGCCTCGGGGTCGCTCGCGAGCAGCTTCTTGGCCAAGCCGACCGTCATCCCCACCGAGGCCATCCGCGCCTGGGCTCCGTCGTGAAGGTCACGTTCGATCCGGCGGATCTCGGCTGCCGAGTGGTCGAGGCCGGCGGCGCGGGTCTCGGTGACCTGCTCGACCCGGCGTTCGAGCTCGGCGACCCGAGACCCGGCGAGAACGCGGTGATCGGCGCGGGCGCGGGCGCGGACCAGCGCCGGCGTCGCCAGCCACCACACCGGCAACCCCAGCCCGAGTGCTCCGAGGAACAACACCACCCAGACCGGCCCTGGATCGACGATCAGGCCGGTGAGGTAGACGATCGGCAGGGCGAGCAACACCGGTGGGATCACCGACACGAGGAACCCGCCGGTCGCCGAGAACAACAGGAACCCGACATCGCGCCACCGGGCAGGATCGGCGACCCAGCGCAACGGGCGGGCCCATACATCTACGCCGGTCGTGTCCGCGTAGGCGGCCGGGACACGGCGGTCCAGAAGTTCGCCGCTGACGCGACGGTGCACACCGGTGACCGCCGCGGTGGCCGGCACCACAGCGAAGGCGAGGACGAAGCCGACTCCCACCACCCCCAGCACAACGGCGAGCAGTGACAAGACCGCCAGCGGCACAGCCGGCAGGAATGCCAGCACATACCCGAATGACACCCCGGTCAGCCGGAGCCGCTCGGCCAGCCCGGCCCCGCCGAGCGGCCCGGGCCGAACGCCGCGGATCGGATCGAGCATGTTCATGACACTTCCTCGATTCCGATCAGGCCGCTTGGGCCAGTGCTGAGCCCACGACCCTACGGACTGCCCGGCGTGCCGAGAGCACAGTCAGAGCAATCACTGCCGCCGCCAGCGTGGGCGGTAGCCAGAGTTGACCATCAGGCACCAGCCCCTCGCCCCGGGCAATCGCGAACGGAACCATAGTAGTCAGTGAGGCGATCAACCCGCTGACGATACCGACAGCCGCGACCACCACGGCCTCGGCCACGACCGAGCCGCGCACCTGGGCAGGCGTCGCGCCCAGCAGCCACAACCGGCGCAGCTCGGCACGCCGATGCTCGACGAGCACTGCGAACGCGTTGACGACCATGATTGCTGCGAACAGGCACAACATCGCCACCACGACGTTGTTGAGCAGGTTGATCGTCCGCCCGTCGGGCGTCGACACCGCGAGGGTGCGCCCGTCAATTCCCACCAGCATCAGCGTTCCGACCGAGACCGATGTCAACACGATCACCGGTGCGAGAACGCCGGCCAGCAGATGCGACCGGCGCGCGGTGTTGTACGCGGCGAGATAGGTCTCGACGCTGCGACCGCCCGCCACCGGCCGAGCCAAGGCTGCGCCGACGCGCAGCAGCAGTGGCGCCAACACAGCCAATCCGATGCCGACCATGATCGAGTTCGACCCTGACGTCGCCATCGCCTCATACGGATCGGCGGAGTTCTTGGTGACGGTCACGGTGACGATGGCTGGTGCGATCCCACATCCGATCAACCCCAGTGCGACGGCGATCCGCCACCACGGCATGGCCCCCTGGCTGGCCGAGTCTTCGCGGCCGGCGACCGATGGCGCACCCCGCGTCGCACGCCACCCGGCTATCGCCGCGGCGCCCAGACACACCACCAACACGCCCGCTACCGTGATCGCCAACGACACGAACCCGCCACGGTACTCGGCCGAGGCGACCAGACCACTCGATCGCAACGCCGACAGCAACACTCTCCCAGCCACCGAAGCCACGAGCGCCCCGAGGAGCGCGGCGACCAGACACACCACCAGGGTCTCGACCCGCACCAATCGCCGTGCTTGGCCCGGGGTCGCACCGATTGTGCGCAACAACCCGATCTCGACTCCGCGGCGCTCGACGGTGATCCCGACCGTCGAGGCTACGGAGTACAACACGATCAACGCTCCCCAGCCACCGACCACTGCCCCCATGATCCGCAACGCCTCGGCGTCATGCGGCGCCACCGGCCCCGCCGCGACCTCAAAGAGCGTCGCGAACGCCCCGATCACCGCAGTGCCCAACAACACCGACACGAACGTCGCGCTGAACGCCGCGGAGCGGTACCGCAACGACCGCAAAGCCAGAGCCGGCATCACGCCGCCACCAGCTCGTCCAGCCGGCTCAGCTGCCCGGCGACCGACTCGGCCGTCGGCTGTGCCATGCGTCCGACTACCCTGCCGTCAACCAGGAACACCACGGTGCCGGCGTATGCGGCGGCGACCGGATCATGGGTGACCATCACAACCGTCTGGCCCAGCGAGTCGACGCAATCACGCAACAGGCCCAGCACCGAGGTCGCGTTGACCGAGTCCAGCGCACCGGTCGGCTCATCGGCCAGAATCACCTCAGGCTCGGCGACCAACGCCCGCGCGATCGCCACCCGCTGCTGCTGACCACCCGACAACGCCGACGGCAGACGGTCAGCGCGATCACCCAACCCGACACGATCCAGCAGCCTGGCCACGCGCTCGTGGTCCGCGGGCCGACCGGCCAGCCGCAACGGGAGAGCGACGTTCTGGGCCGCCGTGAGATACGGCATCAGATGGAATCCCTGGAACACCAAGCCAATCCGCTCGCGACGCAACCTGGCACGACGAACCTCGTCCCAACCGGCGATGTCCTCGCCCCCGACCAGCACGCTGCCCGACGACGGCGCCTCCAACCCGGCCGCGCACGCCAACAATGTCGACTTCCCCGACCCCGAGGGCCCCATCACCGCCGTGAACGTCCCCCTGGCGAAGGCCGCATCGACACCGGCGAGCGCCAACACCGATCCGGCCCCCGCGCCATAGCTGCGCGCCAACGCGCGCACCTCCAGCGCAATCGCGTCGTCAACTGTCATCGGAGCACTCCTCACCTGGGAAAACGTGAACAGTACGACCGTATGAACCCGGCGACGCTGGGTCGATGGCACCAGGAAGCCTCTTCGAGGTAGACCTAGCACCCCCCATGCGGCGGTTCGTGAGTCAGAAGCCCAGTGCCAGCCGGTGGTAGGCCTGATTCCAGCGGATCTCCTTGGCGAACTGCCTGGTGGTAGTGTCCGCGTCGATCACCAAAAGTTCCGTGCGGAGCATCTCGGCCAGATCGTAGAGCTCTTCGGTGCCCACGGCGCTGGAGAGCACGGTGTGGTGCGGCGCACCGGCCATCAGCCACGACTCCGCCGACGTCCGCAGGTTCGGCCGCGGCGTCCACACCGCGCGCGCCACCGGCAGGTTCGGCAGCGGATGGTCCGGAGGCACGACGTCGATCTCGTTGGCGACCAGCCGGAACCGGTCTCCCATGTCCGCCATCCCGACGACGGTGGCCGGGCCGGGCGTGGCATCGAAAACCAGCCGGACCGGGTCTTCCCGGCCGCCGATGCCGAGCGGGTGAATCTCACAGCTCGGCGTGCCGGCGGCGATCGTCGGGCAGACCTCGAGCATGTGCGCGCCGAGAATGCGTTCCTCGCCGGGAACCAGGTGGTAGGTGTAGTCCTCCATGAACGACGTGCCGCCGGCTCGCCCAGCCGCCATGACCTTGAGCGTGCGCAGCAGCACCGAGGTCTTCCAGTCGCCCTCACCGCCGAAGCCGTAGCCGTCGGCCATCAGCCGCTGAACGGCGAGCCCGGGCAGCTGCCGCAAGCCACCGAGGTCCTCGAAATTGGTGGTGAAAGCGGTGAACCCGCCGTCCACAAGGAAAGTGCGCAGGCCGGCTTCGATCCGGGCCGCGTATCGCAGCGACTCGTGCCGGTCACCACCAACGCGCAGCGGCTCGGCGATCCGGTACTGGTCCTCGTAGTCCTTGACGAGCGCATTGATATCCGCGTCGGGCACCGCATCGACGACATCGACGAGGTCGTTCACCCCGTAGGTATTGACCGACACTCCGAGGCGCAGCTGGGCTTCGACCTTGTCGCCCTCGGTGACCGCGACGTCGCGCATGTTGTCCCCGAACCGGGCAAGCTTCATCGTGCGCAGCGCCGCACGCCCGCTCGCGGCTCGGGCCCAGACACCGATCCGCTGGGCGACCGCCGGGTTGCTGACGTGTCCCGCCACGGTAGTGCGAGGCACTCCGAGGCGAGACTGGATGTAGCCGAACTCCCGGTCGCCGTGAGCGGCCTGGTTGAGGTTCATGAAGTCCATGTCGATGTCGGCCCATGGCAGCTCGACGTTCGCCTGCGTGTGCAGGTGCAGCAGCGGCGTCGTGAGCGCCTCCAGCCCGGCGATCCACATTTTGGCCGGCGAGAAGGTATGCATCCACGCGATCACGCCGACGCAATGGTCCGCGGCGTTGGCTTCCAGACACATCCGGCGGATCGCGTCCGGGTCGGTCAGGACCGGCTTCCAGACGACGAGCGGATCGATCTCGGCAGAGTCTCCGAGCGCGGCGGCGATCTCTTGGGACTGCGCCGCTACCTGGCGCAGAGTGTCCTCGCCGTACAGCCCCTGGCTACCGGTGAGAAACCAAATCTCGGGGGACGCTCCTGTCGAGCTCATCTTTGTCTCCTTGGTTCAGGGCTGACCGTACGCGTTCTGGTAGCGGTCGTAGAGGCTGTCGATGTCTTCTTGAGCGATCGGCACGACCGCACCGCCCGAGCGGGCGACGTGCACGGTCCGGGCCACGTCCTCACACATCACCGCGGCCTTGACCGCGGCCGTCGCGTCCTTGCCGATGGTGAACACGCCGTGGTTCTGCATGAGCACCGCAGGCGAACGATGACCAGTCAGCGTCGAGACGATGCCCTTGCCGATGTCGTCATTGCCGATCAAGGCGAACGGCCCGACCGGAATCTCGCCACCGAACTCGTCGGCCATGGCGGTCAGCACACAAGGAATCGGCTCGGCACGCGCCGCCCAGGCCGAGGCATACGTCGAGTGGGTGTGCACCACGCCGCCGACCTCCGGCATGTGCCGATAGACGTAGGCGTGGGCGTCGGTATCGCTCGATGGAGAGAACTCACCGTCGACGACGCGGCCATCAAGGGCGCAGACCACCATCGACTCCGGCGTCAGGCCGGTATAGGCGACGCCGCTCGGTTTGATCACGAACAGATCCTGATCCGGCACCCGCCCGGAGACATTGCCCGCAGTCCATGCCACCAGCTGATAACGGACCAGCTCGTCGTGTAGCCGGCAGACGGTCTCCCGGACCGCATCGACGGCGGACGTCATGTCGTCACCTCGTTTCTCAGCGTGCGCAAGGTGTGTAAGATCTCGGTGCCACCGCGACTCGCGCCGGCGAAGTGATCGTGGAGTTCGGTGTAGACGTCGAAGAGCCGGTCATAGGCATCGGCGCGGTCCGGGTCCGGCACGTAGGCGGCTTCGGTGCGACGACCCATTGCTTTGGCTGCGACGTTGATGTCCGGATAAGAGCCCGCGGCCACCGCGGCGTGGATTGCCGAGCCCAGCGCCGGACCTTGGTCCGAACCGATCACCGACAGCGGACGGCGCAGCACGTCGGCATACACCTGCATGACGAATCGGTTCTTGAGCAGGCCCCCGGCGACGACAAGTTCCGCGACCGGCACTCCCGCATTTTCGAAGGCCTCGACGATGACCCGCGCGCCGAACGCCGTTGATTCGATCAATGCGCGATAGACGTCCTCGGGCCGGGTCGAGAGCGTCTGGCCGACCATCACCCCGGAGAGGTCGTGGTCCACGAGCACCGACCGGTTGCCGTTGTGCCAGTCCAGAGCGACGAGCCCGTGCCCGCCGACTGGTTGTTCGCTGGCCAGGGAGGTGAGGTACTCATGCACCGTCTGGCCCCTGCGGTCAGCTTCCGCGACGTAGGCGGCGGGAACAGCCGTATCGACGAACCAGGCGAAAATGTCCCCGACGCCGGTCTGGCCTGCCTCATATCCCCACAGGCCAGGCACGATGCCGTCGCGGACCACGCCGCACATGCCGGGAATCTCAGCTAGCTGGTCCGACGGCATCACGTGACACGTCGACGTGCCCATGATCGCCACCATCTGCCCGGGACGCACGGCGTCGGCGGCCGCGGCGGTCACATGGGCATCGACGTTGCCGACGGCGACCGCGGTCCCCTCGGACAAGCCCGTCCAGGCGGCCGCCTGGGCGGTCAGCCGGCCGGCGAGTCCGCCCAGCGGCGATAGCGGATGCTCGAGTTTGTCCACGAAGTCGGCAAATCGCGGATCGAGCGCCGCCAGATAGTCCCGCGACGGGTAGCCGTCGTCGGTATGGATGCCTTTGTAGCCCGCGGTGCAGACGTTGCGTGTCTCCACCCCGGTGAGCTGCCAGACAATCCAGTCCGCCGCTTCGATCCAGCGTTCGGTGCGAGCGTAGATCTCGGGGTCTTCGTCGAGAATCTGCAGCGCCTTCGCGAACTCCCACTCCGACGAGATCTTGCCGCCGTAGCGAGCCAGCCAGGACTCGCCACGTTGCTCCGCGACCGCGTTGATCCGGTCGGCATGTGCCTGCGCGGCGTGATGCTTCCACAGTTTCGGCCATGCATGCGGCCGGTCGGCCAGCTCGTCGATCTCACACAACGGCGTGCCGTCGGAAAGCACCGGCAACGGCGTCGAAGCGGTGAAGTCCGTGCCGATACCGATCACCTGCTCGGCGGGCACGCCGGCCGCCGCCAATGCCTCCGGCACAGCTCTACGAAGCACCTCACGCCAGTCGTCCGGCGACTGCAGGGCCCAGCTCGGACCTAACGGGACGCCGCTACCCGGGAGGCGGTCCTCGATGACCTCATGCTTGTACTCATGCACCGCGCTGCCGAGCTCCGCGCCGTCGGAGATCCGCACCACGACCGCACGCCCCGACAGGGTGCCGAAGTCGACGCCGATCACGTAGGCATCTTTGTTAGCGTTCACATTCCCTCCAGCGCAAGTTCTGTGTTGCTGTCGTCATCGGGACACCTCAGGTTCAGGTTACGGCGTTCTTCTATGGCCCAGGCGGCCCAGCTGTGCTTTCTCGCTGCACGAACTCCGGAGGGACGACGACACGCTCCAGGTCCGCGCTGCCGCTCGAATCCATCTGCCGAAGCAATACATCCAGGCTACGGCTGCCGACCTTAGCAAAGTCCTGGCGCACGGTGGTGAGCGGCGGACTGAAGAACTCCGACTCCGGAATGTCGTCGAAACCGGCGATACTCACCTCACCCGGGATGTCGCGGCCTGCCTCGGCGAAGGCCCGCAGCACACCCAGCGCCATCTGGTCGTTGGCGACGAAAACGGCGGTGACATCCGGCATCCGCAGCAACTGACGGCCCGCCTCATACCCCGAGCGAGGACTCCAGTCACCGGGCAGCGGTTTAGGCGCCGCTCGCCCAGCGGCCTCGAGGACCTCCCGCCAACCCAACAGCCGCGCCTCAGCTTCGAGCCAATCAGGCGGGCCCGCGACATGCCAGACGGTCTCGTGACCGAGCTCGAGCAGATGCTCGACCACCGCGGTGGCCCCTGCGACCTGATCGACGCACACGACCGACGCGCCGGGCGCGTGACCGCCTTCGACAGCCACCACCGGTATGCCGTCGGGGATGTCGGCGATGGCTTGCGCCGCGGAGCGCTGCGGCGCCACCACGATGATCCCGTCGACGCCTTGGTCGGCGAGATGGTCGATCGCTTCCTGGACGTTGGCGCGGGTGATTTCCTTCAGGCTGACGATACTGATGAAGTAGCCCGCGGCCCTGGCGGCTTGCTCGATGCCGTAGACGGTACTGGCCGGCCCATAGAGAGTGGTATCGAAACACACCACACCGAGCATCCCGGAATGCCGCGTCACGAGCGCTCGGGCGGCTGAGTTCCGGCGGTACCCAAGGCTCTTGATCGCCTCCAGGACCCGCTCGCGCGTCTCCGGGCGCACATTCGGATGATCATTGAGCACTCGCGAGACCGTCTGATGCGACACGCCCACGGCGCGCGCAACATCGGTCATCACAGGAGACCGCCGCGCCTGGCTCAAACTCATCGACCTTCCAGCCTCTATCCCACTCGCACCCATGAGAATAGCGGGCGTGGGCACCCATCCGGGAATGTTAACGTTAACACACGTCCGCGCGTCTCACCTCCCGGCTGGCATCGGGGCTGGTCCGGTCCTCCCCGCACCTCCACGCGGATAACTCCGCAGGTCACAGGTTCTGGGCATGACGTGGCGGAAGTAAAAACCGCCATGATGACTAGCGGTCATCCCACATACACCGTACATTCCCTCTATGGATCTCGAGCTGAGGCATTTGCGCATCGTGTGCACAATTGCCGAGACCGGCAGCCTCACCAAGGCCGCCGCCGCCCTCGGACTGGCCCAACCCGCAGTGACGTCCCAGCTCAAGAGGATCGAGCGACTCTTCGGTGGACCAATCTTCGTTCGTGATCGGCTGGGTGCCAGGCCCACCGCCCTGGGGGAGATCGTGCTGGCGCGCGCCCGGATGTTGCTGCCGGCCGCGCAAGAGCTTCAGAACGACGTCACCCGCCTGGCCAACTCCCCGGCGATCGGCCACCATTGCCGGATCGGAGCCACCAACAGCCCCATCTTCGGCCCGCTAGTGCATCGCCTGGCCACCGAGAGCCCGACCGCCTCGGTCACCACCCACGCCACGTGGTCGGCCGAGGAACTTGCCGCCATGGTCGCCGAAGGGCGCCTTGACTATGCGCTGACCGGCGTATGCGGCGACGCAGTGCCGCCAGGCGACGACATCACCTGGAAGACCATCGCCACGGACGCGGTGTTCGTCCTCCTCGACCACTCCCATCCGCTGGCCGCAGCACCGGCGGTGGAGTTATCCGACCTAGCCGACGCGCTCTGGGTGGCCATCCCCGGCGACGGCTGCTTCGCCGAGTGCTTCGCGGCCACCTGTGCTCGCGCCGGCTTCACGCCCAAGGCACTACATGAGATGGACCCGCCGTCATGTGTGTACATGGTGCAGACCAGCCGTGCCGTCGCGCTGTGCCAACCGACCTTTCGACCGCCTCCGGGTCTGGTCAAGGTTCCCATCGCCGGGACGCCGTTGCGCTGGCGGCAGCTGATCGGGCACCACTCCTTCAACGCCGTGAACGCAGATGCCGTCGTCGACCGCGCTCGAAGCGCCTATCTCGACGTCATCGGCGACAGCACTCGTTACCGCGACTGGCTGCAGCGGCACCGGCAGTTCGGGCTCGCCGCCTAGCGCACCCGTTCGGGCACCAGCGCACAACACCACGTGGACTCGGACCGGCCCATCCGGTCGCAGCTATGGTTGGGTTCTCAGCTGCGCGGAGTCACGCGGCGGAACCTCTCTGGCCGCGCCCCGATTACGTGCGGTGGCCAGGACTGAACCAGCGAGAATGAGCGCGAAGCCGACCCCGGTGATTGCCGTCGCGGATTCGTTCAACACCACGATCCCCAGCACAAGTGCGACAGCTGGATTCACGTAAGTGATGACCGTGGCCCGGGCCGGCCCCACCTCGGCAATGAGCCGATAGAAGACCAGAAATGCCGTAGCCGTGCAGATGAGCCCCAGCCCACCGGCGGAGAGCCACACCGGGGTACTGAGCGGCTCGGCCGGCCATTGGGCGACACCGACCGGCAGATAGACGACGGCGGCAACAGTGATCGACACCGCCATGACACCCAACGCGGGCAGAGCGGCCAAGTACCGGGCCAGAATCACCGGCCCGACGGCATAGCTGACCACAACGCCGGCGACAGCGGCGACCGACCACAAACTGGACGCCTCGACATCGAAGCCGACCAGCGCCGCCACACCCGCGAAGCCCACCAACAGTCCGGCCACCCGGCGGCGATCGACCCGCTCCTGTCTCGTCGTCACCACCAGGATCGCCCCGACCAACGGCACGGCGGCGATCAACAGGCCGGTGAGGGAGCTAGAGAGCTCGTGCTGGGCGTAGCCCAGGAGAAGCCAGGGAACGCAGATCTCGATGGCGGTGAACGCCAGCAGCGGGCGCCAGTGCTTCAGGACCGGGCGGATCTGATCCTTCGCGATAGCTATCGGCAGCAGAAGCACGGCCGCTATCGCCGTCCGGGCGAGCACCAACGAAGCGGGCGTGAGCTCGTCGATGGCGACCTTGATGAAGAGATACGGCACGCCCCAGATGAGGCTCATGGCGATGAACAGAACCCACCCGCGACGCGACACTATGGCCCTCCTCGGCCTATGGCCGACGGACGGCCTGCACAACTACTGCTGAATCATGCACCCACTGGCCCCGTCGCGGCCATGACGGCCGTCACACAGGGACTTCTTCTGGGCCGCCGGAGCTCAACCATGCCTGTAACGCGAACGAGGTCCGCCCCGGACGAATCCGGGGCGGACCTCGTTCTCTTAGTGCGTTGAGTCAGCGCCTAAACGCTGGGCTTCACACCGTGGTAGCACTCCGACGGCCACGGATGGCGAACGCAGCGCCACCGGCGGCCAGCAGGCCGACACCCACGAGGATGAACAGCATGCTGCTCGAACCGGTGTCGGGCAGCTCGTCGCCGTCCTCGTCATCGTCATCGTCATCACGGGTGACAACGGTGAAGTCGACGGAGGCCTGCGAGTCGGTCAGCTCCGGGTCGCCGTCTTCGGCCGTGGCGAAGGCGGTCAGCGTGTACTCGCCGTCCTCCAGCGCCTCGTCCGGGGCGAACGACCAGTTGCCGTCCTCGTCGATCTCGAACTCGCCTTCCCAGGTAACCAGGTCCTCGTCCTCGTCGGCCGTGGCCAACTCGTCCGAGGCGGCACCGAGAGCGGGCTCGGCGTCGTCAGCGGTGATGGTGCCCTCGATCTGCAGACCGACGAGCGCGCCCGGGAACGAAGTCCCCTCGAAGACGACGTCGCCAGCGACCTCGCCACCGTCCTCAGGCACCGTGATGGTGACCTCAGGCTGGGTGATGCCCAGGTCGGACACCGTGACGCTCTGGGCGTCGTCACCGGCCACCTGGGTCACGGTGGCGTCGAAACGTGCACCGCGGGGAAGGTCGGAGTCGGGGCTGATCTCCCAGCTGCCTTCGTCGTCGATCGTGGCCGCACCGAACTCGTCGTCGCCGACGCTCAGCGTGACGTCCGCGCCGGGCTCGCCGGTGCCCTCGAACGGCGGGCGGGCGTTGCTGGTGGTCTGGCCGTCGGACGGAGAGTCGACAACCAGGTCCTCGACGTCCGGCTCCGGCTCGCCCTCTTCGATCGTGAAGGAACCGGGGGTGGCCGCGGACTGCGAGTGGTTGCCGTAGAACGCCTGCGCCGTGTAGTCGTACTCGGCGCCGACCTCGAGCTCCTCCTCGACCTCGATGACGAACTCGCCGTCACCGTCGATCTCGACCTCGAACTCGCCCAGGCCCTCGATGTTCACCGTGGCGCGGTGGTTGGCACCGGCGTTGGCGACCGAGCCGCGGATGGTGGCGCCGGTCTCGTCGCCGAAGGCCTCATCGATGACCGGAGCGTTCACCTCGACGTTGAGCTCCCAGTCGGACCCGAACAGGTCAAAGGCGTTGTGGGTGTCGCTGGAGACCGCGTAGCTGATGCTGAAGTCGCCGCCGCCCCACGTGTCGCAGGTCGTCCGGCCACCATGCGTGGACGCAGAGTTGACGCCAAGCGCGTAGTTTCCTACCACTGTGGAGCCACCGCTGTCGCCGCCGAGCATGCAGGCCTCGAAGACAAACCCTGCGACGTCAATGCCACCGACATCGATGACCTCGTCGGTAGCCAGGATTTCGCCGCAGGTCCAGCCCGAGCTGGCACCAGACTTGCATGCCTGAGCACCGACCACGGCGTCAATGGAATCGTGAATGGTCACGGCGCCATCGGCCGGGTTGCCGGTGCCGCCTCCCCACTCCGAGACCTCGGGAACATTGTCCCAGCCGGCCTCGGTGACATCGATGAGACCAGCATCGTGCGGCTGGTGTTCGCCATCGAATCGGGCCGGTGCGAGGTGCGTGCCGATCGGGTCACCGAAGTTCTCCGGCCCCAGCTCGCCGTCCAGGACCGGCTCGTCAATGTCGAGGTGGAAAACACCCACGAGTTGTTCGTCGGTCGTCGGGTGCAAGGCACAGTGCCCGGCGGTCAGGTAGCGGTCGGCCCCGCCGGCGTCATAGCCGGAGAAGGCGAACGAGCAGCGGCTGGCTGAATTGCCGTCCTCATCCGCGGACACGTAGCCGTACCCGCCTCGCAGGTCCTCGGCTAGCTCGAACTCGGCGTCCCTGAAGTCGTCGTTCGACTGTGGCTTGCCGACCTCGACCTTGGCTCCGATGGCCGCGACTGCCTCGACGTCGGCCTCGGCCGCGACGTAGATGGTCACGTCCTGGCCGTCGATGGCAACGCCTTCGACACCCACGCCGGAGGCGCTGAGCGCCGCGGCCGCGTCAGCGGCTGCCTTGGCAGCCTCCGAGTTGGCCAGGTAGACCTCTGCGGAAATTCCGAGGTCGCGCTGGATGGCCTCGGTGAGGCCAGCCGGCAGCTCGGCTGCCTGTGCCGCGAAGTCCTCGGCGTTGAAGGTTTCTAATGCTGCTACAGGTGTGGATTCGTCTGCGTGCGCGATGCCGGTGAAGGCGATCGCGCCCGTACCGACGAGCGCGGAGGCAGCGAGCACGCTCGCGAACCTCCTGGCGCCGCGATAACGGCCGGTGGAGTTACTCACGCATTTCTCCAGTTCTTAGTCATGAACATCATGTCCCGGATGCCCTCGCCGCCGAAACGACGCCCTACTGTCTCGTTGCCAGTAGACCGGGACCGGAGTTACCGTACCGGACTCTGCCTGTGGATAGCACCTGGGCCCTCTGATCGATTTAGGTAAACATTTGGTAACGAAGGCCGAAGAGAGGGAACCTTCAGGCCTTGGCCAGGCAAATGATGCTGAAGTTGCTAAAATCCAACTTTGAGCGTTACGTACCGATATGTCCGGATTTGTTAACTTCCAGTAGGGTTCGACCCCGCCGCGAATGTCATGCCGGTGGCCGGGAGGCAAGATCGTCATCCCAGTTACCAGGCGCGGCCGCCGGAGGAACATGATCGACGCGACTACCGGGCAAGTCTCCGGCACATCACCGCCACTTCGTCCAGGCCCGCACCGTCGTGGCCCCCAAGACCCGCCGAGCCACTCGTGGCGCAGGCTCCCGGGACGACTGGATGATCTTCCCGATCGCCGTCCTGCGACCCGGTCACGGACACCGAGCCTGACGCCGGCTCCGACACCGAGTGCCGGCCGTAATGGGCCCGGACCGTGACGGGATGCGTGGTCCCAGCCGGGAGGTCGTGGTGGACCCGAACCGAGAACCGTCCACCCGCGGTGACGGCGCCCATGTGGGTGCGCCCGTAGACGGCCACGCTCACCCAATGATTCGGGCCGGCGCGATCCACCACACCCGACACAACCAGGGGCTCGCCTGCTTCCACCTCCAACGGCAGCGAGACGGCCGGCTCGCTCACCGCTACCGCGAGCTCCCACTCGCCGTCCCGGTAGAAGCTCTCGGCGCTGTGCGCGCCGCCCGCCAAAGCGTAGGCAAAGCTGAAGTTCGTGTCCGGATCCCAGTGATCACACAGGCCGGAGGCGGGCCCGGCCGCACCGCTCAGAATCCCTACCGCCGCCGTGCCCGAGACATACGGCCCGCCGCTGTCGCCCGGCGAACTGCAGGCCGACGTGGTGAAACCGGTGACCGCCGCGTGGCCGTGAGCTTCGCCGTAGTCGACCAGGTGGTCGACGGCGGTGACCTCTCCACACTGGTAGCCGCTGGTCACGCCCGACCGGCAGACCGGCTGACCCACTACCGGGCTGACGTGATCGGTGAGAGTGACCTCCCCACGTCGAGGATCCCCGCTACCGCCGCCCCACGTGGTGATGACCGGAACCGGCGTCCATGCCGCATCGTCGACGTTGAGCAGACCAACGTCGTGACCATTCCCGAACAGCCAGGCGCCGCCCACCCCGCGGCCCAGTGGTGCGCCAGGCGACGGCCATCCCGGAGTATCCGCCGTCCAGGGCTCGTCGATGTCGACGTGTGCCCATCGGGTGTCTTCGCCGGCCCGGGGAAAGCAGTGTCCCGCACTGAGTGCGACGGCCGAGCCGTCGGCGCCGTGACCGTTGAAACCCGCCGTGCAGTAGCTATGGAGTCCACCCGCGCCGTCAGGCTCACCGTAGCCGTAGCCCCCCTTGAAGCGCTCCTCATGCGGGATCACGGCCGCATCCAGGTCAGGTTCCGGCGGTGCGGCGGGCAGGACAACCGCGCCGGCGGCCTCGATCGCGGGATAATCGCCGGGGTCTGCTGAGAAGATCTCGAGGGTCTGAGTGGCACGATCGAACACCGCCGCCCCGACGTCCGCACCTCCGGCTCGCAGGGCATCGACGACGTGCGCCGCGGATTGACCAGCGGCAGCATCGGCGAGGTAGCGCTCCGCGGGCACCCCTAGGTCGCGTTCAACCGCGATCCGCAGCCCAGCCGGCAGCTCTAACGCTTCAGCACGAAACTCGGACGGCTCGTATGTCTGGAGGCCGAGCCCGATGTCAAGCAGCGCGTCCTCAGCGGTGGCCGGAGCGATCCCGCCGAACAAACCCGCCGAAACCAGACATGATGCGACGAGCGCGGCCGGCATCCGCCGGACCGCCGCACGCGCCACGGCTCAGCGCCACCTGAGCCCACGGAGCCGGAAGGCGACGATGCCCACGGTTCCGAGTCCGAGAAGGACGATTCCCACCATGACGGGCACGAAGACCCGGCTGCCGGTCTCGGCCAGGTCGTCGTCCAGCTCACCGGTGCGGGCATGACCGTCCGGCGGGCTGGTGACGTGGAGCTGGACTGTGGCCGAGCGCTCCGACGTGAGGTCGTCGACCGCTTGCACCGCATTGACCGAGTACTGACCAGGAGCGAGGTCATTCAGCTCGACTTCCCAGCGGCCCTCGCCGTCGGCCACAGTCACGTGCTCGCCGACGTTCGGCTCGTCCTCTATCGTGTCGGCGCTCTCCTCGCGCAGAATCCGCACCGCGACGGTGCTGTCCGGCAACGCCGACCCGGCAATCGCGTAATCGGCTTCCACGCCGCCCTCAGGAGCGGCCACCAGAGGTGCTCCCGGCACGATGCCGATGTTCTCGAGCACCACCTCGTCCTCGCCGCTACGGGTCTCCTGGGTGACCGTGGCTTCAAAGCGCCCGGCCCGCTCGGCCCCGCTGGGCGAGACCGTCCATGTGCCGTCGTCATCGACGACAGCCGAGGTGGTCGAATCGTCGAACTCAAGCGTGATTCGAGCCCCCGGATCACCCGTGCCGAAGAACCGGGGCTCGGTCGCGTTCGTGGTGTCTCCCTCGGCCGGCGTGTGAACCACCAGGGAGGCGACCTCCGCGACCTCGAAGGTGCCCTCGACGGTCTCGGACTCCGTCTCGCGAGTGGACGGTGAGGGCGTGTGCTGGGCCCTCACGGTGTAGTTGTGCCGGCCGGGTGGCAGCGCGTCCTCGATCGGCACTCGCCAGCTGCCGTCGGCTCTGACCACGGCCTCAACGGGTTCATGCCCGCCGACGGTAACGACGACGGTGGACCCAGCTGCTGCGTCGATGTTGCCCCGGAACGTGGGCTTCTTTCCGGTGACGTCGCCCTCGACAGGTGCGGTCACGGCTGGAGCACCCACGTGGACGGAGAGGTTCCAGTCATCGCCATACAATGACGCGACGTTCGTATCACCACCGGACAATCGATAGCCGATGGCCACCTGGGGGCTTTGACCGGCGTCGCCGCAGTCGGTTCCGGTCAGGGTAGAACCTGCGCTGACACCGAGTGCGTAATGGCCGACGACGACGGCCCCTCCCGAGTCACCGGAGACAGTGCAGGCGTCGAACATGAACCCGGTGACATCGTCGCCGCCGACCTTGACAGTGCTCTCAGCCGCGACCACATTGCCGCACGTCCATCCCGATGTGATGCCGCTTTTGCAGGCAGGCGCCCCCGAGATCGGCGCCATCGAGTCGTAGATGGACAGCCCCGCGCTCTGCTCCGGGTCACCGCCGCCAGCAGCGACCTCGGGCCTCAGCCGAGCCTCACCGTTTATCTCCACCAACGCGGCGGAGTCTCCGCCTCCGACAGTGAGACCGCCCACGAGCAGTTCTCCCGGCTCGTTCTCCTCGTCCTCGGGGTCTTCAGTGCCAAGAAGACCGTTGGTCAGATCATCGAGCAGCGAGCCATTGCCGTCATCGGCATGGGTATCGCCTTCGGTCTCGTGACCGGTCTCGTCGGTGGTGCCGTCTTGCAGCGACAGATCCAGCAGATTGATCGGTCCGTCCAACGGCTCCGAATCGGACACCAAGCAATGACCCGCGGTCAGCGACAAGGGCTGCCCGGCAGACGACGTGCCGCTGAAAGCCGCCGTGCAGCGGTAATAAGTGTCGGACTCCTCGATGACATATCCGAAGCCACCGCTGAGGGTCTGCGTACTGGAGTTGGCTTCCGGTGGCGCATCGCCGGATCGGGCCGGTCCGCCCACGAAGTCGGCCTCGATCGGAATGACCTTGTCATTCTGGCGGTCGGCGAAGGCGACCCTGCCTTGGGATCGAGCAGCCCGGACGGCATCGAACAGCGCGTCGCCCACGTGCACCTTGGCGCCGGTAGCGGCGACAGCCGCCTGTTCAGAGCGGTTGCCCACGCTGACGTGCAGCCTCTGCCCATCGAGCCAGGCCGACTTCACGACGTCTCCCAATGATGCGATGACGTCGTCCGCGGTCTTCGCGGCGGCAGCGTCGGCCAGGTACCGCTCGGCCGACATGTCGAGGTCACGTTCGATCGCCTCGACCAGGTCGGACGGGAGCTCGGCCGCCTGAGCGGTGAAGTCACGCGGTTCGAACTCGCGCATGACGACGTCGGGGACGGGTTGATCGCCCTCCGATGACTCGTCGTTCAACGCGTCCGCTGCCGTGGCGCCTACCGCCATGATGCAGACGAGCGACGACGCGAGTGCGGCGAACGTGAGACGCTGCCCGATCACTCGAGCACTCATGAACAGCTCCTGTGTCCCCGTAGTCGGCCCCCTGCGTATGCGACCGCGACATTACCGACTTGCTGAGCGCCGGTAGGTATCGGGCCGCTGCAAACCTGAGCCAGGCTACCCGTCTTCGGGCAGGCGCGCACCAAGAAGCCGGCAGGCCATCCCAGGCGCCTTCATCCCCGCAGCACACGGGCACGTCGGGCCCAGTCCGGAAAATCCGGCGGCGAGGCTCGAGTTCTGTGAGCCGTGTCACTGTCACGGATCGAGCAATCCGCGCTGAGTCATCTCGCTCCAGAACACTTCGGGAATCGGGTACTCGAGAAGCGACACGGACTCCACGATCTCCTCGGGCCGTCTCGCCCCGACCACCACGGAACCGCCGGACTGATCGAGCAGAGAGTATCGTCCGGCAAGTAAGACACAGTCCGGTCCAGGCGCCTCGGCCTCACGGAGAAACCGGGATGCCACGTCGGCATGGTTGACGCCGAGCGATACCGCGCCGACCACACCCTGCTCACGCAGGCCGGCGAGCGCACGATAAGCCTCGGTGACCGCGACCGGATAGTTCTGCTCCGGATCGTGGATGTGCAGCACATCGATTCGATCCAGACCCAACCGGTCCAGGCTGTCCGAGACCGACCGCAGCACAGCGCGGTGCCCGTAATCAAGGCGCGGCCCCATCCCCGGAGGAGTCTCGGCCCAGATCGGCTGGGTGTCGGTGCCTCCGGCCTCGATCAGCCTGCCGACCTTGGTACACAGGACGAAGTCCGCACGGGGCCGCGTGCCCAGCGCAAGACCGGCTCGTCGTTCCGAGAGCCCGTAACCGTAGACCGGGGCCGTATCGAACAGCCGCACCCCCAGCGACCACGCCTCGTCAATGGTGGCAATGGCTTGTTCGTGCGGTACCGCGGCGAACATGCCGCCGATGGACGCCAGACCGAGGCCCAGCTTGCTGACTCGCAGGTCGGTTCTGCCCAGCTGAACAAGATCGTCATCGTCCATGCCGGCCGACGTTAACGCCTGCCACTGACATCGCTGCTGGCGATGTCGTCGCCGAGGACGTCGACACGCTCGGCCCAGACATCGAGCAAAGCGTCGTCGTGACTGACCGCGAGTACCCCCATGTCGCGCTCGGCCACCTCGTCGTTGACGACGCGGACCAGGGCGGCCGTCGTCGAGGCGTCGAGCATGGACGTCATCTCGTCGCATACCAGGTATCGCGGCTGTAGCGCCAGCGCACGGGCCAGGCACGCACGCTGCAACTGCCCGTCGCTCACCTCGTGCGGCTTCCGGCTCATCAGGTCCGCGGTCAGATCTACCCGCGCGGCCAACGTCTCCACCCGATCCCGGACCTCGCGGGAAGAACGATGACTGGCACGAAGCGGCTCGGCCATGACTTCGGCCAGAGTGAACCGCGGATCGACAGAACGCCGTGGCGACTGGAAGACGACCCCGACGGCGGTGCGGAGCCGGCGCGGCGCCCGGTGCCTGGTTCGGTGCACCCGCTCCCCATCCACCATGACCTCGCCGGACCACGGCGCGAGCAACAACGCCACCACCCGCGCCAATGTCGACTTCCCACAGCCGCTCGGTCCGGCCAGGCCGATGACCCGGCCCGGATCGACCGACAGGGTGACGCCGTCCAGCACCGGGCTGCCTCTCCGGTACCCGACGGTGATGTCCGTTGCCGTCAGCGACATGCCACCGCCCGTTCTCCATACCAACTCAGTCCCACGTCCCCTGAGCACTCTCCCGGACAACGGCGATGAAAAGCGCAACCGGGCGGGAGATCGGTCAAAGACGGTGGCCGGCCTGGAATGGGCACGAGCCCGCCCGCTGGCAACGCCCTCATCAGACCCCGGGTGTAGTCGTGCCACGGATCGGACACCAGATCGACCGCCGGGCCCAGCTCGAGCAACCGGCCCGCGTACATCACCGCGAGATCATCCGCGACGCGCTCGGCGGCAGCGAGGTCGTGGGTGATCAGCAGGACCGTGCGGCCGTCGTCGGCCAAGGAACGCAACAGATCCACCGTCCGGTCGACGAGCACGCGGTCCAAACCCGCGGTCGGTTCGTCAGCCAGGATGACGGGAGGGTCACCGGCCAGGGCCAATGCCGTCGCCACCCGCTGAGCCATCCCTCCGGACAACTCATGCGGGTACAGATCCAGATCGGCAGGGTCCAGCCCCACCTGCTCGGCAAGCTGTTCGACGCGGCCCGCCTCGCGGCCCTGAAGAAGCCGCACCACCTCCGTGAGCTGGGACCGCGCCGTGCGCACCGGTGTCAAGTGAGAGGCCGCGGACTGCGGGATCAACCCGATCCGCCGTCCGCGAACGCGGGTGGCCAACTCGTGCTCGCTCGCTCGCAGCAGATCGGCCGGTCCGTCCTCGCTGGTCAGCATCACCGAGCCGCGTACCTGCGCGTTGCCCGGCAACAGTCCGAGAATCGCCGCGGCCAGCACGGACTTGCCGCATCCGCTCTCTCCGACCAGAGCGAGGATCCGGCCGCGCCGCAGCGCGAACGACACCTCGTTCACCGCCCGGACCGTGCTGCCGCTGGCCAACCGGATGCGTACGGACAGCGCCTCGACCGTCAGAACACCCCCACTCCCCTGTTGATCATGGGCACATGCCACCTTTTGGGGCCCGAGAATGGGAGCCTGCCCATGATCAACAGGCGTGGAGGCGTCACCGCGGGGAGCGGGGGTCATGTCAGCCCTTCCTCGCTCTGCCGCCTCGGCAGCGTGTGGTCTCGCCATGCGGCGCCGCACGCCGCGACGGCGAGCGTGGCGGCCACGAGCATCAGCGACGGAAAGACCAGCGTCCACCACGAACCGAGCAACAACGACTCGCGCGCCTCATCCAGCAACGTGCCGAGGCTGGCGCGATGCGGCGGCAAGCCCAGGCCGAGGAAGCTCAGCGCCGACTCATGCCAGACCGCATGCGGGAGCAACAGTACGGCTGCCAGGACGGCCTGCGGGACCACCGCGGGCAGGTAGTGCCGCCGGATCACCCACCGGCGCGAAGCCCCGCCGGAGATGGCCGCGTCGACGAACTCGCGCTGCCGCAACGACAGGATCTCCGACCGGATCAGCCGTGCTACCGGCGCCCAGTGAGTCAACGCGATCGAGGCGACGATCGCCACGACGCTCCCGCGGTACAGCGCGACGATCACGATGCCGAGCAACAGGTGCGGCACCGCGTTCACGGTGTCGACCAAACGCATCACGATCCGGTCCACCCAACCGCCCGCCGCGCCGGCGAGCGCCCCGACCGCCACCCCGAGCACCGTCGAGATAACCGCGCACAAGCCCGCGATCAGCAACGATATTCGCAGGCCGGCAGCGGTGCGGACAAAGAGATCCCGGCCGGCCTGGTCGGTGCCGAACAGGTGGTCGGTGGAGGGCGCGGAGCCGGCCGCTGCCAGGTCGATGACCCGTTCGTCGAGCCCAGCGAGCATCGGCACCAGGACGGCATACGCGACCAGCGTCACCAGCACACCGATGCCGAAGAACAGACGCTGCCGAGCCGTCAGCCTTGTGCGGCGGCGCCCTGGCCGGGCCCGAGTCCAGAGCCGGCCGGCATCGATCCACACCCCTGGTGGCGACGCCGATCCAACCGGGTCTCGGGTGGGCTTGCGGGTGCCTGTGTCAGCCATCGGTGGCCACCCTGGGGTCGAGCACCGCGTACAAGACATCAGCGATCAGCGAGCCGAGCAACACGACCACGGCGGCCAGCAGCGTCAACGCTGCCAGCAAGGGGAAGTCCACCTGCATCGCCGAGCGGACCACGGCCTCGGCCACACCGGGCCAGGAGAACACCGCCTCCACCAGGATGGCGCCGGTCACCAGTTCGGGCAGCCGGGCGCCCACCAGCGTCACGAACGGCAGCAAGGCCGTCGGCAGGGCATGGCGGAGCACCACGGTACGGGCCGGAAGGCCACGTGAACGAGCCCCCGTGACATGGTCGGAGCCAAATGCCCCGATCAGCGACTGCCGGACGTGTAGCAGCAGCCACGGCAGCTGGGCGATTGCCAGCACACCAGCCGGCAGGACGAGGTGTCGTGCGACCTGCCCAACACTGAGCGCTGCCCCGGCGTCGGTCAGCCCAGCGACCGGAAGCCACGACAGTCCCAGGGCGAAGATCCCGATGGCGGCCAGCGCGACGACGAACGGCGGCACCCCTTCCAACGCATGGGCCACGGTGGTCGCGACGCGATCGGTGAACCCGCCCTGGCGCCACGCCGTCCACACGCCCAGCACCAGAGCGACGGCGACGGCCAGTAGCATCGCCGTTCCGGCCAGCAGGACCGTCCAAGGCAGCCGTTCCAAGAGAACGTCGGCCACCGGCTGCCCGTACACCCGGGACGTTCCGAGATCGCCGGTCAGCACGCTGCCCGCCCAACGCACATACTGCGCATACCAGGGATCGTCGAGCCCCAGGGTCTCCCGGAGCTGTTCCTGTTCCGCCGCCCCGGCCGTCAGGTACCGATCCCCCAGGTAGCCAGCGAGTGGATCGAACGGCGACGCCGCCGCCAGCCCGAAGACCACCACCGACGTCAGCACCAGGACCGGCACGATCATGGCCAGCCGGCGTAGCGCCATGCGGCCGATTTCCCGGCGCCGATCCGTACGTGTCACCCGTCGCCTCGCCGTTCGCGCTCAACCGTCACGCGCGTCTCCTCACTCACTTCGCCGCCACTCGCGGATGTTCCACCACGGCCCCCACTCCACGCCGTGCGCATGGGGTTCGACGATCTGCGTGGTGCCGGTCCATCGGTCGTCGGCTTTCATGACATAGGTGTGGTCGAGGAAGGCGAGCATGACGTAGGGCGGGTCGTCGACCAGGCGCTGCTGGATCTCGTGATACGCCTGTACCCGCTCTTCTTCGTCCAGGCTGCGCCGCCCCAGATCGAGAGCCGCGTCGACGTCGTCGTCCCGGAACGCGGTGGGGTTGAGAAACGGATTGGCGTCGTCGTAGTCAGCGAACTGGGAATGCAACGCGTTGTACACCTGGGGATCGGGGTCAAAGGGGAAGTCCCCACCGCCGAGCACCCCGGCGTCCTGCGGAGTGCGAGGACGGAACTCCGGGCGGTCCACGGCCTCCAAGGTCACCTCGATCCCGATAGCGCGCGCATCGGAGGCGAATGCCTGTCCGAGGTCACGCCGGACCGTCTCCTCGGGGAAGTACATCACCGTGAACTCCGCCCGTTGGCCGTCCTTGACCCGGATGCCGTCGTCGGCCTCGTCCCATCCGGTGTCGTCGAGCAGCTGGCTCGCGGCCTCCGGATCATGCTGGAAGACGGCGGCGGGATTGTAGTACTGCCCGAACACCTCGGGAATGAGTGTGTGCGCGGGGACTCCGTGTCCGGCCAGCACCGTTTCGATCATCGCCTCGCGATCCACGGCGAGGTTGAGGGCCATGCGGATGTCCGGGTCGCCGGTGACCGGATGACCCGCGGGCATGGTGATGCCCCGCCAGTCGGCGCTCGGATTGGTGACCACTTCGGCGTCGTCAGCGTCGGCGAACGTAGCCGCGAGCTTGGGCGGCAACCATGCCCCGTCGAACTCGCCCGAGCGCATGCGCTGGGCCCGCGTGTTGTCGTCCGTCGCGGAGGCAATCGTCAGCCGCGTCACGTCTGGCGCGCCGTCCCAGTATTCGTCGTTCGCTTCGAGCACCACCCGCTCGCCGCGCCGCCACTCGTCCAGCCGATACGGACCGGTGCCGATCGGCTCGGTGTTGAGCGGCGATTCCTCGACCGGTGCCGGGTCGGCCACAGCGGCAGCGGGGACGATTCCGAGCAGCAGCCGGGTGTCGAACGGTGCGTATGAATACTCTAGGTGGAACCGGACCGTGTGGTTGTCCACCTTCTCAACCCGATCGAGCATGCCGTACGCCGACGCGAGAGGGGAGGCGAAGGCCGGGTCGATGATGGCCTCGAATGTGGCCACGACGTCGTCGGCGCTGAATTCAGAGCCGTCGTGGAATGTGACGTCGTCGCGCAATTCGAGCGTCCACTCGGTGGCGTCGGCGTTCACCTCCGGCCGACCGGTGGCCAGCGCAGGCTCCAGCTCGGGCGTTGCCTGTTCACCGGCAGCCAGCCGGAGCAGCCCGTCATAGATCTTCGACGAACCGTCCTCGCCGTGACCGGCGACCGGATTGAAGTTCTCCGGTTCGTACGAGTCGGCCAGCACGATGTGGTGGTCTTGTGCCTCGGCGCCGTCCTCGGCGGGCTCCCCACACGCCGCCAAGACCACGAGCGCAACGGGCATCACAGCTGTTACTCGAAGCTTCACGCTGAGCGACAATAGCTGAACAGTTGTTCAACTGTGAAGGTGTGGGTGCCCGGGTTCGAGCTGATGGCAAGATGGCGAGCGTGAACGACGTCCCGGCGATCGATCCCCACAAACGAGCTGAGGCAACCGCCGCGCTACGCGACGACCACACCATCGACGCCTGGGCCCGACGCTTCGCCCTGTTGTCCGACCCCAACCGGCTGCGACTGCTGTTCTGCCTGCACCGAGCCCCTGGGATCGCCGTCTCCGACCTCGCCGTCGCCGTCGGCATGAGCGACACGTCGGTCTCACACGCGCTGCGGCTGCTGCGCAGCAACGGGTGGGTGAGGTCGGAGCGGTCGGGCCGCACCGTTCTCTATTCGCTCGACGACGACACGATCCATGACATGCTGCACCGCCTTGGGGCCACCCACGCCGGGGACGACGCCTAGTGTCACTGTCGCCTGGCCTGTCGGGGCGACGGGGGTATCGGCGCCTGAATCGGGGACGCCGCGCTACCGCAGGTACCGGGTCACGGCGTCGTGCCCGAAGTACTCGGCCCAGCCGAGCGGCGCGAGCCCGAACTTCGCGTCCGTGGCGGCGGTATCGGCACCATGCTCCACCAGGAAGCGCACCTCATCCACGGCGCCGGCACCGGCCGCGTAGTGCAGAGCCGTCGGCGATCCGGCGTTGACGTCGAAGCCGTTTCGCACCAGAACCCGAACTACATCCCAGTGCCGCAACGCGGCCACTTCACAGACCAGCTCGGGACGGCTCACCCGCGTCTCGGCCGCATGGTCCTGGACTTCGCGGGCGCTCGCTTGCGCATCTCCGGCGAGACCGGCCGCCACCAGCGGATTCTTCCGAAGACCGTAGGCCCGATACAGATCGCGCAACAGGCAGATCTCCGCGCCGTGCGCCATGACTTCGCGGTTCACGTGCAGCACCAGCTGAGCCATCGAGAATTCGGCGAACTCCTCGCCCTTGGCGCCCAGTGGTGCGCGCAGTTCGCCGTCGCTCAGAGCGGCGACGCCGTCATGCCAGAGCGCGTACGTCTGCTCGAGGAAGGCCAGCGCGTCGTCCGCCGTATCCGCCAACGGCTCGGGCCAGTGCCGTAGGTCGTACATGCCGGCGTCGTCCGGTGCGGTGGTGGGACCGAAGAAGGCGCGCGCCCGCGTACCGAAGATGTCTCTGCCGACGTGGACGGTCCTCCAGGCGATAGTGGTCAGGGGCGGGATCGGTGGGTCGGGTGAGAGCTGTTCGAGCTCGTAGACGCCGTCGGGCCCCTTGCGAACGCTCCAGCAACCGGGCACCGGCTCCCAGAAGTACTCGTCGTCGGTCAACCCGTCGAGGCGAGGACGCAGATGGGCGTGCCAGTAGAACTCGAGCTGTTCGAGCAATTCGGTACGCCATGTGTTCGTCATGTCCTTCACCGTAGAAGCCAAATAGGACACCCTGTGTCATATTTGAGGAATGCGTGCCGACCGGCTCGTCCAAATCGTCCTCCTGCTACAGACCCGCGGGCGGATGACCGCCGCTGAGCTGGCGCAGCGGCTCGACGTCTCCGCACGCACTATCCAGCGCGACCTCGACGCGCTGAGCCTGGCCGGCATCCCGGTGTATGCCGACCGCGGCCGGGCCGGCGGGTGGTCACTCAGCGCCGACTACCGCACCCGGCTGAACGGGCTGAGCCCGGCGGAGTCCGCGGCGCTGTTCATCGGCACCACCGGGCACGTGCTCTCCGACCTGGGCCTATCCACCGCTTCGACCAGCGCGATCACCAAGCTGCTCTCTGCCGTACCGGCCAGCGCCCGGCGGGATGCGGACCTCGCCCGCGAGCGGATACTCGTCGACCACGCCGACTGGCAAGGCGCCGGCGAGGCCTCGACCTGGCTGCCAGTGCTGCAACAGGGTGTGTGGGAGGAGCGAAAGCTACGGCTGCACTACGGACGGGCGCGACGCGCCGTGACGATAGCGCCGCTGGGCCTGGTCGCCAAAAGGCGCTCGTGGTACCTCGTCGGCCTGCGTGACGACGGCGAGTTCCGCACCTACCGGGTGCAACGGATCAGCCAGGCGCTGCTGACCGACCAAACCTTCGACCGCCCTGCTGGCTTCGATCTCGCGGGCCACTGGGAGAACACCAATCGGGAATACTTCGCCAGCCTGCGCGACTGCCCGGTGCGGCTACGAGTGCGTGGCGAGGTGGGGCACCGGCTTCGGTGGGCGCCGAACGCGGTGATCGACGACGCCACGGAGCGGCCGGATGGATGGTGGGACGTCGTTATGACGTTCGAGCGGATATACGAGGCCCGGGTCTACCTGCTCGGCCTGGCCGGCGACGTCGTCGTTCTCGAGCCGGCCGAGTTGCGCGCCGACATGCTTGACGCTGCTCGCGCGCTTCTGGAGGCCCACGATGCTGACCATCTGCCGGGCCGACCATCAGTTGCGGGATTTTTCCAATGACACCGGTCGATGCGCTGTCTACGATGAGGACGTGGCGCATCAGAAGACCCGGCCGGCCCGGATCGAGGACGTACACGAACTCGCTCTGGCCATGCCACACGTCACCGTCGACTACCCGGACGGTGCCGACAACGCGGCATATCGAGTAGGCGGAAAGTTGTTCATCGTCTTCCGCACTCCGCGACCCGATGCCGTCGATCCGGACACCGGCGAGCGATACGACGACGTGATCGTCTTCTGGGTCGCTTCCGAAAACGACAAGGATGCGCTGGTCCGGGACGAGTCGACGCCGTTCTTCACCACGCCGCATTTCGACGGCCACAAGTCCGTGCTGGCGCGAGGCAGCCAGATCCATGAACTCACGCTGGACGAGCTGACCGAGGTGATCCAGGATGCCTGGCTGTGCCGCGCGTCGGCGCGCCGGGCGCGGGAATGGCTGGCCGCCCACGCTCCTTCGTGATCACCGTGCCGGTCAGCTAGTGCCGGTCAGCCACGTCTGGATGTTCAGCGCGGTACGGACGTGTTCAGGAACTTCTGCCATCAACTGCGAGATCATCGTGCGGCTCTCGTACTGTCGCTGCGCATCTGCAGCCCGCAATCCCGTGGCCCGTTCCAAGCACAACACCAACCAATCCACACCGAGCACCAAGTCAACAGCCAGGTCTTGCGGGGACACGGAGGCGGCTTCGCCGCCTGCCGACTGATAGGCCGTGATGACCCACCCGGCGACGTCGGGCCGCTCCCAACGCGCAAGCGACATCGCGGTTCTGGCCAGTTCCACTCGCCCGTCCCACGGCATCGCCACGTCCCAGTCACACAGCACTGGACCGTCGTTGCCGAGGAGTACGTTCTTCTGGTCGATGTCTCCATGGCTCATCGGCAGGCCGTCGACATCATGGTCGGCGGCGTCGAACAGCTCCCCTACGCGGCCGATCCATGGCGAGATGTCAGCAGCGACGCCGGCGAGGTCTGGATCCACCGCGCGGAGCCGCTCGACGAGTTCGGGCCAGCCGTCCACGTTGTCCCGGGATGGCCGCGGGAACACCTCCCGGCGTCGTGGGAAATGCCGCACAGCGTGCATCTTCGCCAAGTCCTGGGCGAGGCGTTCAGCGACGTCTTTGCGCACCGGCCCCGCTGGACAGGGCGTGGCGTCGGCCCACTCGTGCACCCGCACCGGCAGCAACCGTTCCGCGTCGTCGGACTCGACATCGGCGAGGCATCCCCCATCCGGGCCGGCAACCGGGCGGGGCATCGACACACCGGCATAGAACGCGGCGAGTTCGAACTCCCACGCCTCCGCCAGCCACAAGCGCCAGGACGGGTCCTCCCACGGATCCAGAATCTGCTTGACGGCATACACGTTCACCGACGTCTCCAGCCGGTAGACCCGGTGCGACCACGCACCCGCCACCCGAGTCATCGTCCGCGGAGTCCCGTCGAGGGAGAACGCGGAAACCACAGCCGTCATGGACGGCTCAAGCTGCTCTGATCGGGCACCCATGCCACGCAATTTTGCCTTCAGCCGATGATCATTGGCGGTTAACCCCTGCATGGCGAGGTGAAGTGCCAATGATCATGCGGGGCTTGCTGGTTCAGTCGGTGCGTCGAGGAACGTGGTCACGACGTCTAGAACGAGTGCGGTGCGGCTCAGCCCGTTGAAATGCGTCGTGCCAGGGAACACCGCCAGTTGCGAGGTGGGGACGCCGACGAAGTCGCCGTTGACGTCGCCACCGCGCAACCGCAGGAACCGCACGGCATGTTCAAGGGTCACGGCGTCGCAGTCGCCCACGGTGATCAGCGTCGGCGCGGCGATGCCTTCGATCTCCACGTCAGACCAGCCGTCGAAGCCGTCGTCAAACGCTCCGAGCTTGTCGAGCAGACCTTGCAACTGGTCCGGATTCGGCGATTTGGCCAGGTAGTCCTGTTCCATGGGCGTGCCGGCGATCATGTCGACCGACAACTCGCCGACAGCCTCTTTGTTCTCGGGCCGGTCCCCGTCCGGGTGGAACGACACCGACGACACGACCAGCTTGCGGACCATCTCCGGGTGCTTGATCGTCAGGTGCAAAGCGACCGCACCGCCCACGCTGAAACCGAACACGTCAACCTGGGGAATCCTGAGGTGTTCTAGTAGTCCGACGATGTCGGAGGCCAGGTTGGCGCTGGTCAGCGGGCGGTCGACATCACCGGTTCGCCCGTGCGCCTGGAAGTCCACGGCGATGACCTGACGAGTCTTGGCCAGGCCCGGCAGGACCTGGCCGAACTGCAGGTCGATGTTGAACAACCCGCCGTGCAAGAGGAGCAGCGGTGTGCCACCCGAGCCATGGATTTCGTAGTACATTCGCAGCCCGTTGACCGGCGCGTATCCGGTCTGGGGGGCGGAGGCCGTCTGCCGCGCTTCGTTCGATTCGTCGTTCACCGTTATCTCCTCATTTGTCGTGATTTGTCGTGTTCAACGCTGTCATCTCTGTTACACACTCGATGAGTCCGGCCGATGATCCGGCCCAGGTCGCTACGGCCGCCAGTCGGGGTCCCGGCCGGTGAGAGCGATCAGCCGGTCGAGGAGCGGCGCGTCGTCCGGCACCGGGACGGGCGGACCGAATAGGCCGGGGGTGCCGTCGGGACTCTCCGCGACGGACTGCCGCACGAAATCATAGGTCGCTTCGAGCAGTTCAGGGTCGCAGGTGAAGGTCTGTCCGGTGGCGACGGCGACGTCCCACCCATGGACCACCACCTCATCCAGGGCGACGACACCAGCGACCTCGCCGGGTAGGTCAACGCCACCTGCCTCGGTCATTCCGGCCCACGACGACTCATCCTTCCAAGCATCGGCCAGAGCCGCGAGACGCGCGGGGATCCGCGTGCGCCAGTCCGGCCCGAGCCGCGACGCGTCGGCGGATGGACCCGGGCTCCCGCCTTCCGGGGGTGTCTTCGCTGCGGCCAGGGTGAACGCCAGGGACAAGCCGTCGATGTGGTCGAGCAGATCGCCCAGGCTCCTGCCGGCGCACGGAGTCGGCCCGGGCAGCTGCTCGTCGCGGACCCCGGTCACGAGGCCGGCCAGCACACGGGTCGCAGGTTCCAGATTGAGCATGAATTTCCTTCCCCGATCGATGCACTCTTTCGAAGCTTCGACTTCCCCGGCGCCGGAAACTCATCGGCGCCGGCCGAACCGCCTCGAGCCGGTCGTCGGAAGGGACGTCGAGCACTACGGTGTCCACACCGGACGCCAAAACGTCGCCCATGGGTGCCGCGCGCTATAGCCGCGGGTCGACGGGTTCTGATTCCAGAGCGAGGACAGCGAATACCGGCTCATGCACGCGCCAGAGCGGCTCGCCGCGAGCCAGCCGATCCAGCGACTCCAAGCCGAGCGCATATTCGCGCAGAGCAAGCGCGCGTTTGTGGCCGAGGTTTCGATCCCGCAATCTGGCCAGGTGCTGCGGCTCGGTGTAGTCCGGGCCATAGATGATCCGGAGGTACTCGCGGCCACGCACTTTGAGGCCAGGCTGGACAAGTCCCCGACGCGTGCGGGCGAGGTTGGCGAGCGGTTTGACCACCATTCCCTCCCCGCCGGCCGCAGTGAGCTCCTCCCACCATGCGACTCCGGCCGCCAGTGACTCGGAGCTGGTGGTGTCCACCTCCAATCGCGTCGTGGTGCGCAGAACTCGCGGCGAGGCGGCGACCAGGCGATCGGCGATCCGCAGGTGCCAGCCATGGTCGCGGTCGTAGTAGGTCTGTCCCTGGGTAGCGAGCACCTGGAACGGTGCGATGCTCACGCCTTCGAGGCCGGCGGTGGGCCAGCAGTAACGCCGGTAGGCAGCCGTGAATGCCGCTGCGTTGCTGATGCGAGCGCCGGTACGTTCAAGGAGTTCACCGACGTCGATCCCGCGACCACGCGCAGCCTCGAGGCCGGCGAACGCGGCTGGAAGCGCCGAGCATGCGGCAGCGCCGACCGTGGCGTATTGATCTCGCAGCAATTCCTCGGCCTTCGCCGACCACGGCAACAGTTCACAGTCCAGCAGGATCCAGTCGGTGTCGAGATCGTCCCACAGCCCCGCTGCCTCGACCGCCGAGCGAACACTGGTGAGCAGATCCTCGGTCAGTGAAGGAGAGAAGAACGAACGGCCGGTGCGGGTGTAGACCGCTCCGGTCTCTCCGTCGGTCGCACCGAAGCGTGCCGAAGCGACTGACGCGTCGCGACACACCAGCAGACACGCCCGAGAGCCCATGTGCTTCTCTTCGCAGATCAGGTTCGTGACCCCGGCCGAGTGATACCAGGCGAAGGCTTCGTCCGGGTGCTCGAGCAGTTCGGGATGCTTCGACGTGGCGACGGGCGCCATCGTCGGAGGCAAGTAGGGCAGCCAGCGGGGATGAAGCGCGAACCGGCTCATCACCTCCAGCGCGCCGGCGGCGTTCTCCTCACGGACGCTTACCCGCCCGTGGTGGGCCGTCTCGACGACCCGCTTGCCGAGCACATCGGTGATGTCGAGCTGGTCGTGTTCGCGGGAAGGTAGGTCGGGCGCGGACTCGGCCGTGGCGGGGAACGGTTTCAGCGGCTCGTACCAGACCTTCTCGGCCGGCACGGAGACCACCTCTTTCTCCGGATACCGGAGCGCCGAGAGCCTCCCACCGAACACGCAGCCGGTGTCCAGGCACATGGTGTTATTCACCCACTCCGCCTGAGGGGTGGGGGTGTGCCCGTACAACACCATCGCCTTGCCCCGGTAGTCGTTGGCCCAGGGATAGCGGACCGGTAGCCCGAACTCGTCGGTCTCGCCGGTCGAGTCGCCGTACAGGGCGAAACTTCGCACCCGCCCGGACGCGCGACCGTGGTAGGCCTCCTTGAGGCCGGCGTGCGCGACCACCAGCCGCCCGTCGTCGAGGACCAGGTGGGAGACCAGGTCGTAGCAGAAGTCCGCGACCTCCTGGCGGAATTCCTCAGTCTCCTCGGCAAGCTGGGCCAGCGTCTCGGCGAGCCCATGGCTGACCTGAACCTGGCGTCCGCCCAGCGCGCGGACCAGCTTGTTCTCGTGATTGCCGGGCACACAGAGCGCGTTGCCGGCTCTCACCATCCCCATCACCAGGCGCAGCACGCCGGGGGAGTCCGGGCCACGGTCTACGAGATCCCCGAGGAAGATGGGCCGCCGGCCCTCTGGGTGCTCCGCATCGACCGGTCGCCCGTATTCGTCCCGAACGAAGGTGTAGCCGAGAGTTCCAAGCAGGGTTTCGAGTTCGGACCGGCATCCGTGGATGTCGCCGACGACGTCGAACGGGCCGTGCTCGTGCCGGAGGTCGTTGAGCATCTTCTCCCGCACCACCGTCGCTGCCGCGACGTCCTCGGCCGTCCGGAGTACGTGAACCTTCCGGAAGCCTTCCTTGGCGAGGTGCCGCATCGACCGGCGCAGCTGTTCACGCTGTCGCCGCACGACCCGCGCACCGAAATCCCGGTCCGGCCGTTGCTCGTTCCGCTCGATGCACAGCTGTTCCGGCATATCGAGAACGATCGCGACCGGGAGCACGTCGTGCGCCTTCGCCAGCTCGACCAGCTGGCGGCGGGCGTCGCGCTGGACGTTGGTGGCATCGACGACGGTGAGCCGGCCGGCCGACAACCGTTTCGCCGCGATGTAGTTGAGAACGTCGAACGCGTCCGCGGTCGCGGCCTGGTCATTCTCGTCGTCGGAGACGAGGCCGCGGCAGAAGTCGCTGGAGATCACCTCGAACGTTCCGAAGTTCTCCCGAGCGAAGGTCGACTTGCCCGAGCCGGACACACCGATGAGTGCGACCAGGCTCAGCTCGGGGATGGCCAGTTCCGTCATGATGCCTGCCGCTCCGTCTCGTCGTTGCGGCTGAAGACCGCCATCTGGGTGGGCGGTCCGACCTCAGGGTCGTCGTCGCCGATCGGCACGAACCTGACGTGGTACCCACTGCTTGCGCACACGCCCTCGGCCCAGCCGGCGAACTCGGCTCGCGTCCACTCGAATCGGTGATCGCGGTGGCGCATCGTCCCGGCCCGGAGACCCTCGTATCGGACGTTGTGCTCGGCGTTCGGCGTCGTCACGACGACGGTCCCCGGCCGGGCGTGGGTGAACACCGTCTTCTCCAATGCGGGAAGCCGAGCCGGGTCGAGGTGCTCGATGACCTCCATGAGCACTATCGCGTCGTAGCCCGCGAGACGCTGGTCGCGGTAGGTCAAAGAGGACTGCAACAGCCGCAGCCGGGCTCGCTGGCTATCCGGCATCCGATCCAGGTTGAGCCGCCGCTCGGCCACCTGGAGCGCACGCGGGGAGACATCCACGCCCAGGATCTCGCTGAATCGCGCGTCTTCGATCAGGTCCCGGAGGAGCGCGCCCTCACCGCATCCGAGGTCCACGACACGGGCCGCCCCGACAGTATGAAGCGCCTCCAAGACCGCCTGCCTGCGAAGGACCACGAGAGGCACGGTGTCGTCCGTCCTCGAATCGCCGTCGACTGCGTTGTCCAGCGCTTCCGGCGGCAGATCGTCCGCCTCCGCAAGACGGGCGACAGCCGCTGAGACGAGTTCTCGCTGATTCACCAGGAACCGACGCGTGATCAATTCCCGCCGCGGGTGACCGGCCAGCCAGCCGCTCCCGGACCGGATGAGCTTATCGACCTCGTCGGAGGACACCCAGTAATGCTTGGCGTCGTCCAGCACCGGCAGCAGCACGTACAGGTGGGACAGTGCCTGGGCGAGCACGACCGTTCCACGCAGCCGCAGGTCGAGGTAACGGGAGTCACCCCAGGCAGGCATGGTCTCGTCCAGCGGGATCGGGCTCGCTTCTACCGACCAACCCAGTGGCTCGAAGAGGTCCGCGACCATCGCGGCGCCGCCGACGCTGGGCAGTGCCGGAACGTGGATCTCCAGCGGCAGCGGCAGGTCGACCAGGTCGGGCCTGGCCGCACACTTGCCGGCCATCGCCGTGCGGAAGACTTTGCCAAGAGCTACCGCCAACATCGACGACGCGGCGTACGGCCGGTCATTGACGTACTGGCTCAGTGCGAACGCGTCACCGCCGTGCCTGCGACCACGGACCAGCCCAATCGGATCGACCTCGAGTACCAGCGCCACCGTGCACCGCTCGGGCGTCGCTTCGGGGTAGAACACGTGCACGACACCGGTCGAGACGGTGAACTGCTGAGCACGGTCTGGATGCTTGTGAAGCAGGTACCCAAGGTCAGTCGCGGACTCAGCTGTCGAGGTGATCGTCACGTACACCCGCCCTATTGTTCACGACTACGCCGGGGCCACGCGCCGGCTACGCCGTGGCGAAGATCGTTGAGGGGTTGGTGTCGCCCTGGCAACACCAATCCCTCATCCATTCGCGGTGAGGCGGGCGGTCACCCAGGTTCGCGGGTCGCTGCCTCGAGCAGTTCGAGCACGTGGTGGTACTCCTCGCCCGTGGCCGCTGACATACCCATCTCGCATGTGCGGTTCGACGACGCGTAGGCGTGGACGTCGTGCTGAGCCAGCTCGGCCGCCTCGGCCTCGGTCGCACCACTGGTCAGCTCCGGATAGAACATCCCACGGTCACCGGCGAAGCCACAGCAACCCCACGCCGCAGGCACGACGACGCGTTCCGCGGCCGCCTCAGCCACGGCACGCACGTCATCGACGGTGCCCATGTGCACGTTGGAGCACGTCGGGTGGATAGCCAGCGACCGCAGCCGGCGCCACACCGTCAGGTGCGGCAGGACCGCGTCACCCACATAGGTGACCGCGTCGAGTACGCGCAACCGGTCGTAGCGCTCCCGGTCCGCGCCGACCAGCGCGGAGCCCAGCTGTTCCAGGCCGTGGGCGCACGACGACGCGTCACAGACCACCGGCAGGTCTCCACCACGCGACGCGGTCCACACCGCCGCGAACACGCGCCGCGCCATCTCCTCATTCCCACTGGTCAGGCCCTTCGAAGCCCACGGCGTGCCACAGCACAGCCCGCCGATGCCGTCCGGGATGGCCACCGGCACTCCGGCCCGCCCGCACAACCGCAGAAACGCCTCCGTCGCCCCAGGCCCGGCCAGTTCGCCCCCGGCCGGACCGAAGGTCGAAGCGACGCAGGCGGGAAAGAACACCACGGCCGCGTCCGGAGGCGCCTGTGACCGCGGGCGCGCTGGTCCCGGGCCGGGCAGGCCGGAACCCAACTGCGGAACCGCGGCCGGGCCGAGCACCCGGCGACCGGCAGAGCTGGCTCCGGCAATCAGCCGGTCCGGTACCACCTCGGCGACTCGCAATCCGGCTCGAAGCCCACGTACCGCCCCGCCCCAGTGTCGCGCCGCGGTGACGCCCGCTCGCTGGCCCAGCGCACCGTGGCGATCGGCACGCATCTCCTTCATCACCTTGCCCGTATCGATGTTCACCGGGCAGGCCGTGACACACAGGGAGTCGGCCGCACACGTATCGACCGCCGCGTAGTCGTATTCCTCCTCCAGCCGCTGCCGCCGCTCGCCAGTGGCGGCAGCGATCTCGCGCATCAGCACGATCCGCTGCCGCGGGGTGGTCGTCGTGTTGCGCGAGGGGCAGACCGGCTCGCAGTATCCGCACTCGACGCAACTGTCCACCGCGCTGTGCACCGCCGGGACGACCTTGAGGTTCTTCACGTGGGCCTGGGGATCGTCGTCGATCAGCACTCCGGGGTTGAGCAAGCCGTCCGGATCGAACAGCCGCTTGATCTCACGCATCACGTCGTAGAGCTGATCACCGAACTGGCGGCGCACGAACGGAGCCATGATCCGGCCGGTGCCGTGCTCGGCCTTCAACGAACCATCCCGGCCGAGCACCAGATCAACCAGGCCTTCTGTGAACGCTTCGTAGCGGGCCAGCTCAGCGGGCTCGTCGAGCTTCGGGTTGATCATGAAGTGCAGGTTGCCGTCTTTGGCGTGACCGAAGATGACGGCGTCGTCGTACCCATACTGGCCGAACAACCCGATCAGCTCACTCACCGTAGCCGTGAGGACCGGGACCGGAACGACGACGTCCTCCAGCAGCGCGGTCGAGCCGACTGGCCGGGCCCCGGCCACCGCCGCATACAAACCCTTGCGCACCCGCCACAGCTGGTTACGCACCGCGGCGTCCTTGGTCAACGTTGCCGGCGCGGCCAAACTCAACGCGTCGAGGGTGCCGCCCGCGGCGGCCACCAGGTCACTCAGCTCGGCCGCGTTCTCCGCCTGATACTCGACCAGCAAGGCGGTGTGGGCGACGACGTCGACACCGGCGATCGACTCCGGCACCGCCGGATCGGACTGGGCCACCCGCAACGACGCCGCGTCCAGCAGCTCGATGGCACGGGCGCCGGAGGCGATCAACGGCTCCAGCGCGTCGGTGGCGCCTGGCAGAGAATCGAAAACGAGCAGCGTGGTGGCCGCATGGGCCAGCAGCGGGACCGTGCGCAGCGTCACCTCCGCGACGAAGCCCAGCGTGCCCTCGCTCCCCACCAGCAGATGGGCGAGGATGTCCACCGGGTCGTCGAAGTCCAGCAGGGCGTTGACGCCGTAGCCCATCGTGTTCTTCATCGAGAACTGATGCTCGATGACGGCGCGCATCGCGGTGCTGCCGCGAACATGATCACGTAGCCGGAGCAGACCTGCGTGCAGCTCTGGCTCAAGTGCCCGCAGGCGTTCCGTCGCGTCCGCAGCGCCGGTGTCGAGGATGGTGCCGCTGGCCAGAACCAGCACCATCGACTCGACCGTGCGATAGGCGGTGTCAACCGTGCCGCAGGACATTCCGCTGGAGTTGTTCGCGACGACCCCGCCGATGGTGCAGGCGGACTCGCTGGCCGGGTCGGGCCCCAACCTCCGTCCGTACGGGGCCAGCCGGGCGTTGACCTGGCGCAGCGTCAGCCCTGGTTGGACCCGCACGCGGGCGCCGCCGTCGAGAATCTCGATGTCGCTGAACTGCCGCCTGGTGTCTACCAGCAAACCGGCCGAGGACGCCTGACCGGACAGGCTGGTGCCGGCCGAGCGGAACGTGACCGGCAGCTGATGCCTCCGCGCGGTATGCATCGCTTCGGCGACGTCCGAAGCACCGCGTGCGACCAGAACGGCGCGCGGGTGCAGCAGGTAGTGCGAGGCGTCGTGCGCCATCGCGGCCAGGTCCGAGACCGAGGTGCGGACCGCCTCGGCACCCGCGATATGGCGAAGATCGGCGAGGACAGCATCTTCTCGGGCGAGGGCACCGGTCATGGTCCAACCGTATCGCCCGCCGCCGGGGCAACCCCGCCCCGATCAGCCCCGCCGGCCCTGCCCCGTTCAGCCCCGCCGGCCCTGCCCCGTTCAGCCCCGCCGGCCCTGCCCCGTGATCGACAGTACGTTGTGGTTGCTAACCCGCAGCCACGACGTACTGTCGATCACCTCTGCGCGACCACAACCCACTGACGATCACCCGGAGGTGTGGTGGGTGTATCGGTCGTGGCCCGTGGTTCCGTGACCCGTGGTTCCGTGACCCGTGGTTCCGTGACCCGTGGTTCCGGTTCCGTGGGCCGTGGTCGCGCCCGCGGACCCTCCTCGGAGCATCGCGCCGCCGGGTCAGATACTGGTTTCATGGCAGTTTCGCGCTCTTCGTCTCTCAGCCCGCATACCCGCCTCGTCACCGGCGGGCGCCCCGATGCCGAGGCCGACGCACCGCTGAACCACCCGGTCACATTCGCCTCGACCTACCATGCCGGCGGTGAGCGCGGGTACGGCCGCTACGGAAACCCCACGTGGGAAGCGTTCGAAGACGTGCTCGGCGAGCTCGAAGGCGGGCAGGCGCTGGCCTTCGCCTCCGGCCTGGCCGCTTCGAGTGCGGTGCTGTCCCTGCTGCCGGAGGGCGCGGTGGTCGTCGCCCCCGAAACTGCCTATCTGGGCGTGCTCGACCAATTGCGCGAACGGCTCAGCACCGAACGCATACAACTACGGCAGGTAGACATCTCGGACACCGCAGCGCTCGAAGCGGCGACCGACGGCGCCACGATGGTGTGGCTGGAGACCCCGGCCAATCCGAAGCTCGACGTGGCCGATATCGCGGCCGCGGCGTCCGCTGCCCGCAGAGCCGGAGCCGTCAGCGTCGTCGACAACACTTTCGCCACGCCCCTGCTGCAGCGGCCGCTTGAGCTCGGCGCCGACGTGGTGATCCACAGCGCGACCAAGCTGATCGCGGGACATTCCGACGTCCTCCTCGGCGCCACGGTGTCCAACGACGACGACCTCGTGTCCAGACTCGAGCGCCACCGCAAACTCCACGGCGCGATCCCCGGTCCGATGGACGTCTTCCTCGCCCTGCGCGGCATGCGCACCCTGGGCGTACGTCTGGACCGGGCCCAGGCCAGCGCGGCCGAACTGGTCGGCCGCCTGGGCACGCATCCAGCGGTGGACGTGGTTCGCTACCCCGGGTTCGGGACCATGTGCTCCATCGAGGTGACCGGCGGCGCCGCCGGCGCGGACCGCGTCGTCCAGGCGGTCGAGCTCTGGGTCAACACCACAAGTCTGGGCGGTGTCGAATCCACCCTGGAACGCCGCCGGCGCTGGCCGTCGGAGAGCGAACTGGTAGACCCGTCACTGATCCGGCTCTCCGTCGGCATCGAGGACGTGGAAGATCTGTGGGCCGACCTCGCGCGCGCTCTCGATGCCGCGGTCATGGGCTGACCATGCGAGAACTCACGACCCTCGCCGATGACGCGGCCGCGAGCGGCGACGACGCACTGATGTGCTGGGCTGCTCAGCGGCTGGGCCGGTCCGGCGCCGCGTTCGCGCACGGTGACGCCGTGGCCGTGACCGTTCCAGCCTTGAACCGCCACGACCGGTTCGTGTTCCGTGGTGCGGTAGCTGACGCCGAAGTGCTCATCCGGCAGCTGTTACCCGCGTTGCCGGATTCATACCGGGCACTCACCGGCGCCGAACTGGCGCACCCGGTTCTGGATCGGGTGCCCGAACTCCAACTCGTCGCCGAGTTCGGCTGGATGGAGACGAAGTCGATCAATGCGACGGCGTCCGAGACGGTCAGCTGGCTCGGCCCGGATGCCCTGCCGGAGGCGACCGCCCTCATCGAACGCGTCTATCCGGGTGCCTACGTCCACCCCGGGGAATCACCGGAACATCGCTGGGCCGGCATGCGCGATGAGACAGGCCGGCTGGTGGCAGTTGTCTCCGACGCCTGCACTGGCGGTGGTGTCGGATTTATCTCCGGCCTGGTCACCGATCCGGAATTCCGCGGCCGCGGATATGGCCGTGCGGTGACGTCGTTCGTCGCGAATGAGCTGCTCAACACCTACGGCCGAGTGGCATTGATGGTCGACAACAACAACGACGACGCACTCCGGCTCTACCGGGCCATGGGATTCGTGGGTGAGACCGTCGCCGCCACGATGTGGGCTCCTGACCCGGCCACTGGCCGCTGATCCACACGACTTCAATACCGCCAGGTAGCCCTGACCGTCGAGTGAATCGGTTCACTGCCACCTGGCGGTATCGAAGTCACCGTCACTCGGACATCCCGTCTACCACCGCACGACGACGCTCCGGTCAGGCGCGCGTCAGCGTCAGCCGGAGGCGCCACGACGCGAGCCCGATGAGGACCACCGCGAAGGCGGCCAGCACCCCGAGCTGCGGCAAGATGTCCAACAGCGTGCCGTCCCGCCGGCTCAGCTCGGCGAATGCATCGTTCGCCCAGGCGTGCGGCGTGACGTGCGCGACAGTTCGCATCGTCGCGCCGAACAGGTCCAGCGGCAGCATGCTGCCACCCAGCGCGCCCAGCCCGAGCCCGACCATCACCGTCACGCCGGAGGCTTGCTCGTCGTTGTGCATGACGGCACCGACGAGCATCGCGGCGCCAGCGGCGACGGCCGCGAACAGCGCCAGCACCACGATCGCGCCAGGGATGTTCCCCCAGGACACACCGAAGATCACCGCCGTGGCGACCATGATGTAGACGGCCTGGAACATGCCGACGCTCCATCGGCCGGCCCCCTCGCCCACCACGATGGCCCGCAGGCTCGTCGGCGTCGAGAGCATTCGCCTGCTGATCCCGTACTTGCGACTCTGGATCAGCGCCGCCGCACCGGTGAGGGAGTTCAGGAAGGTCATCAACAGGAGCATGCCGACGGCGATCTGGTCGATGCCGAAGGGCTCGTCGTCCGGATCTCCGCCGCCGGCAACCGCCCGGTTGATCTCCACCGAGGGCATCTCCGCGGCCACCTGCGCGACGATGCTCATCACCTCGTCAGCCGGCGCTTCCACCTCCGGCACCAGCCGGCCCGCGACGTCGGGAACCACCGCTTCGGCCTCGAAAGCCCGGACGACGACCCCTTCCAGCTGCGCCGCGGCATCGCCCGCGCCCAGCAGCACAGTCAACTCCAAGGGCTCTCCCGTGCCGAGCACCGCCCCGGCGTCGTCCGGAACCACGACGCCCAACGACACCGTGCCGTCCTCGACCAGGTCACGGAGCTGCGATGCGGTGTCCACCCGGCGAACATCGGCGGCCCCGGTGTCTTCCAGCCGTTCGATGCTCTGGTCGACGAGCTCGCCGGTGCCGCTGACACCGACGTCGGGTGTGTCGTCACCGGCGAACTGTGTACCGATGACGAAGATGATCAGCAGCGGGAAAACGAGCACGAAGAAGAGGTTCGCTCGTTCGCGGAACATCCGGACCAGGTTGTACCTGGCGATCGACAGCACCTTCGTCACGGCCGCAACCTCCCGCGCAACAGAATCGCCGCGGGCACACCCGCCACCACCGCGATGATCACCATCGCCGCGGCCGGGCCGCCGACGACGGTCCACGTCGTCGCGTCGGTCAGATCCTCCAAGCCGTTGATGAACCAGTAGTGCGGCGTCATTCTGGCCAGCACGCCCATCGCGCCCTCACCGGACACCGGGAACCACGAACCGCCCAGCATCGCCAGGCCCACAGCGATGATCGCCTGGGCAGCGCTGGCCCCTTCGGACGTCTTCGCGATTCCGGCGACAATGGCCATCAACGCGACGGCGGTCAGCACAGCGCACCCCACCAGAACGGACACGCCCAGCCAGGAACCCCATTCCGCGCCCATTAGCAGGGCCCCGGTGACCATCAAGATCATGGTGGCGATCACGCCGAGCAGAAAGCTCACCGTCCCCTTGGCAGCCGTGATCGCATCACGGGGAATCGGGGCGGCCAAGAGTCTGGTCAGCGTCCCAGTCTCCTTCTCGCTGAGCAGTGTTGTCACGCCGAACTGCACGGTGAAGAAGACGAACATGACGGCCATCCCGGCCAGCATCCGGGCGCCGGTGTCGAGTCCCTCGCCGCCCGGCCACTCACGAGTCACCTCGATGCTGGATTCCAGCGCGACCGGTGGCGTCTCGACACCGAGCTGGCCGCCGGCACCGGCCAGCAACCGGGAGCGCTCGATGTTGGTCACGAACCCGTCCGCGATCGACTCGGCGACGCCGGCCTGGACTGGACGATCCGGGTTCTCGATCAGGTCGAGCTGGGTCGCGCCTCCTCCTTGACCCGCGACGCTCGGGCCGAAACCTTCCGGAATGATAATCACGGCGTCGTGCCCGTCAGCGTCGATCGCCGCCTCTGGGTCAGCGCCGGTCTCCAGAGCCGTCACCTCGATGCCGCCCTGGCCGTCCAGCGCCAGGATGCCCTGCTGCAGCTGGCCCGACATCTCGGACTGGTCGACGTCCACCACAGCGATGTCGACCTCGAGCTGGCCCTCGCCCAGGTCTCCCATGACAAGATCGAGCACGAACGCGAGGACCAGCGGGGTGAGGACGCCGAGCAGGAAGAACGACTTGTCCCGCAGCCGCTCTTTGAGGTCCTTGGCCGTGATGGTGCGAACGGCGGAAATCACTCGCGCAGCGCCTTCCCGGTCAGATGGAGGAACACCGCTTCCAGGTCCGGGCGCGCCAGGTCAATGGAGCCGATCTGGATGCCGGCGCGGGCGAGCTCGGCGAGGATCGAAGGCAGCCGGGCCGACCCCGAGTCGACGAGTACGACCACCGCGTGGTCCTCCACAGCGACGTCGGTGACGCCTTCGACGCCGCCGAGGCGATCAGCAGCGTTCTGAGCTGGGCCCGTCACCTCGATCCGGACCCGTTCCTGCTCACCGATTCCGGCGGTGAGTTCGGCCGGTGTTCCTTCCGCGATGACCCGGCCAGAGTCGATGATGCCGATCCGGTCACACAGCCGCTCGGCTTCCTCCATGTAGTGGGTCGTATAGAGCACGGCCATGCCTTCACCCGAGAGCGACTCCACGGATTCGAGGATGGCGTTACGCGACTGCGGATCCACGCCCACTGTCGGCTCGTCGAGGATCAACAGGCGAGGCGAGTGCAGCAGCCCGATCCCGATGTTCAACCGGCGCTTCATCCCACCGGAGTACTTGCTGCTCCGGTCTTTCCGGCGCTCTGTCAGCCCGATCACTTCGAGGATCTCGTCCACCCGGGCCGCAGTGTCTCGCTTGGACATCCCGTAGAGCGCGGCGAAGAACTTGAGGTTCTCCTCCCCCGTCAGGTCCGGGTAGATGGCCAGGTCCTGGGGCACCAGGCCGATCGCTTCCCGGCCCTGAGTCGACCGCGGGCGAATCCGCGACCCGGCCACGGCGACCGAACCTTCGTCGGCTTCCAGCAGTCCAGCGAGGATCGAGATGGTGGTGGTCTTGCCCGCACCGTTCGGGCCCAGAAGTCCGTAGGTCTCCCCGGCGTCTATGTGCAACGAGACGTCGTTGACGGCATGGATCGACCCGAAACTCTTGTGCAGCCCTTCGGCCTCGGCAACGCGAGAATCAGCAGTGGTGGCGACGGTCACGGACGACAACCCTAACGTCCGGAAACCGAGTCAAGACCATCCGGAAGTCGTAGCTCGGTAGCCCACCACAAGTCGTAATACGGCCCTGAGGCGGCGACGAGGTCCTGGTGCCGCCCCCGCTGCACTACTCGCCCCGCGTCGAGCACAACGATCTCGTCCACCTCGTCCAATCCGGTCAGCCGGTGAGTGATGAGCAATGTGGTGCGCCCGCGGGTGGATGCCACGAGATCGGCGACGAGCTCGTCCGCGGTCTCGGGGTCAAGTCCTTCGGTCGGCTCGTCGAGCACCAGGACGGGCGGATCGGCCAGGAGCGCACGCGCGAGCGCCAGCCGCTGCCGCTGCCCGCCCGAGACCTGCCCTCCGGACTCCCCGACCATGGTGTCCAGTCCGTCCGGCAACGTGTCGATCCAGGTCAGGAGCCGAGCTTCGGCCAAAGCCGCGCGTATCTGCTCGTCGTCGGCCGAGGGCGCGGCGAGCCGGAGGTTCTCCCTGATGGTGGTGTGGAACAGGTGCGAGTCCTGGGTGACGCCGGTGATCAGGGCACGGATGTCGTCACCGCTGTACTCGGTGATGGGATGCCCGTCGACGACGATTTCACCGGACTCGGGCTCGACGAATCGCATCATGGCGGCGAGCAGTGTGCTCTTGCCGGATCCGCTGGCCCCCACAACGGCCACCCGGCGTCCCGGCTCCAGGCGGAGGTTCACGCCCGCGAGTGCGGGTTCCCGATCGCTGGCATGGCGCACAGTCAGGTCCCGGACCGCGATCACGGCGTCACGGCGCGGTGCCGGCAACGGCGTCGGCGGCTCAGCGACCGGCGCCGCGGTGTCCAGGACCGCAATCACCCGGGCCGCCGCCGCCCTGGACTCGAGGAAGTGCCGGACGACGCTGACGAGGGGCAACACCGGCTCGAAGGAGATCAGCGCGACCAATGCCAGCACCGGGACCATGACCGGGGCCAGCGACCCGTCGGCCGCCGCGGCCAGCGCTATCAGCGTGACACCAACGGTGGTCGCCCCCTGCACCAGCATCGCGGCGGCACCGGCGCTCGCCGTGGTCAAGGCGGTCCGCCGCTCGATGCGTGCGAGATCCGTGCCCGCGCGCTCCGCATCGGCCAGGGCTTGGCGAGTGGCGCCGAAGACGGCGAGGTCGGCACTGCCCCGGAGGAGATCGACAGTGCGTGCGGCCAGTTCAGCGCGGGCCGGGGCGAGCCGCTTCGCATGGCGGCGGCTGGCCGCCGCGGTGAGCATCGGAACGACGAGCCCCGCGACCAGCAGTCCCGCTGCCAAGGCCAGCCCCGCGGTGGGTAGGACGGCGAAGCCGAAGCCAACGGCTAGTGCGGCGACGACGGCGGCCGTCGCCGCCGGAACCAGCACCCGGACGATGAAGTCCTGGACCGCCTCAACGTCGGCCACCATCCGGCTGAGCAAGTCTGAGCTGCGAAACGACGGCAGTCCGGCCGGCGCCAGCGGGACCAGCGCGTCGTACACCCGCCCGCGCAACGTGGCCAGGGCGCGCAGGGCGGCGTCGTGACTGGCCAATCGCTCGGCGTAACGGAACAGGCCACGTGAGGTGGCGAAGGCGCGCACCCCGACGATCGCCAGGCTGAGCGCCGCCAGCGGCGGCTGCTGAGCCGCTCGCGCGATCATCCATGCCGCAGTAGCCATCAGGGCGAGAGTCGCGAGTTCGGCGACGACGCTCGCCGCCACCGCGAGGCCGAGCCGGCCCGAGTGGGGCCGCATCAACGCCAGCAGCCGCCGGGTCACCATCAGCCCAGCACCTCCTGAGGCGAAATAGATACCGGACCGGCAACCCTGCCGTGCTCGACGCGCACGACCCGATGAGCGTCGGCGAGCATCGCCGGACGATGCGCCACCACCAGCACCGTGCGCCCCGCCATCAGCTGCCTGGTCGCATCGATCACGGCGGCCTCGCTGCCCGCGTCCAGGCCGGCGGTCGGTTCGTCGAGAATCAGCAGCGGCGCCTCCCGCAGAAATGCCCGCGCCAGGGCGATACGCTGCCGCTGCCCGGCGGAGAGCCCGAATCCGCGCTCGCCGAGTTCGGTGTCGTAGCCACGCGGCAGTTCAGTGATGAACCCGTGTGCGTATGCCAGTCCGGCCGCGCGACGCACATCGTCATCGCTGGCCGAGGGGCGCCCAAGGCGAATATTGTCCGCGACCGTACGGGCGAACAGGTGTGGGCTCTGCGGTACCCAGGCAAGCTGCTCCCGCCATGCCTCGACATCCACCTCCGCCATGTCCACCGTGCCGTCCTCACCTGTGACGAGAACCCGCCCCGACGTCGGCCGCACCAGCCCGAGCAGCACGTTCAGCAACGTGCTCTTTCCCGCCCCGCTCGGACCTATCAACGCCACTCGCTCCCCAGCAGCGATGCTCAGCGACACGTGATCCAGCGCCGGTTCCTGCCTACCCTCGTACTGGACCGTGACGTCCTCAAAGCGCAACCCCCGCATCGAGAGGAGGTTGGTCCGGCGGATGCCGGCCTCGGTGCGGATGGGCATCGACGAGCGAGGCACGAGCGAGCCGCGGGCGTGGCCGGCATTAGCCGGCCCGGCCTTCTCCCCGGCGCTCCCCTCGTCCAGGATGGCGAACGCCCGACCTGCGACCTCAAGCCCTTCCGTACTCGAGTGGAACTGAGAGCCGAGAGCCCGCAAGGGGAGGTATGCCTCAGGGGCCAGCAGCAGCACGAGCAGCGCGGTGTGCAGGTCAAGGCCGCCGTCGAGCAACCGGAGCCCGACGGGCACGGCGACGAGCGCCACGGAGAGCGTCGCCACGAGTTCCAGAACAAGAGCGGACAGGAAGGCAATCCGCAGTGTGCGCATGGTGGCTTGGCGGTGCTGGTCGGCGCTGTCGCGCACCGCCTGGGCCTGCGCTTTGGCCCGGCCGAACGCCCGTAGTGTCGGCAGCCCGGCGACGAGGTCGAGGAAGCGCCCGCCTAGTCGCTCGAGTGCCCGCCACTGCCGCGCAGTCGCCTTCTTGGTCTGCAGCCCGACAAGGACACCGAAGATCGGGATCAGCGGCAGTGTCACACAGATAATCAGCGCCGAGGCGAGGTCGGCGACGGCGAGGCGGATCACCACGGCGATGGGCACGACGGCCGCGATGAACAGCTGGGGGAAGTAGCCGGTGAAATAGGGGTCCAGCGCGTCCAGCCCGCGGCCGAGCGTGGTGGTGATGCGGCCGGTGTGCTGCCCGGACACCCAGGCCGGACCTAGTTCCTGGATGTGGTCGTGGACCTGTTTGCGCAGCGACGCCTTGACCGCCGCGGCGGCGCGCTGAGCGGTTGCCTGCTGGATCCACGACAGTCCGGCCCGGACGGCGAGTACCCCGCCCAGCAGGCCGATGACCCCGGCTACCTCCGCGATCGCTGGCTGGCCCAGAACGCCGTCGGCGAGCACCCGCGCTAATAGTTCCGCCTGCAGAATGATCAGCACCGCGCCCGCCGCGGCCATCAGCATGAACGCGGCGGTGAAGACACGGGCGGCGGGAAGGCTGCCGCTCAGGCGGCGGGCGAGTTGATTCAGGGGAATACCGCCGATCTGGTGCTCACTCGGTGCGGGGACGTCCGCCACGCCCGCGAACCCGGCGACTCCCTGCTCGCGCGGGCTCTGAGGCGATGACAAAGCGTCCGCAGGGCGGTGGACACCGCACCGTGCGTCCTGGGCAAGGCGGCCACGGTGACTCCCCAAAGCAAAGCGAACAGGGTCTAAGCAGTGTCCCAAATCGGAGGTCGCCTGCGCACAGCGGCCCCCTTGGGAAACCGTCTGCAAGATCCCTTTAACAGTGGTCTCACCTCATTGTTGAGACCAAGCGTGACCTAGACCACAATGGCTGCCATGCGAGCACTTCAAGAGGGCGGCTAACCTGTAATGGAGCAGCGGCGGACTCTGACTCGAAAGTAGGCGATCGACACCGTGGCCCCCACCGGCCCGCCAGCGGGTTTCGGACCAAACGACTGGCTTGTCGAAGAACTTTACGCAAGCTGGCTCGAAGACCCCTCAAGCGTTGATCCGCAATGGGCTGACTACTTCGCGGCACATGCGAAGCAGCCGAGCGCGAGTTCCGCTACCACGTCCAAGACTTCTTCCACGCCTTCCAACTCCACCAGTCCGTCCAGCACGAGGACCACCGTGACATCTCAGGCTGCGCCAGCGTCCACTGCCACGTCCCGGCCATCCGGTTCTGCCCCCGTCGAGGGCTCCGGCGGCAGAGAGCCAGAAGCCCCTGCGCGCAAGTCCGCGGCAGCTTCGCCGGACAAGTCTGCTGAGGCTCCCGAGCCCACCGAGGAGAAGGTCCAGCTGCGCGGAGCTCCGGCGCGCACCGCGACCAACATGGAGTCCAGCCTCGAGGTTCCCACCGCCACCAGTGTGCGAGCGGTGCCGGCCAAGCTGCTGGTAGACAACCGCATCGTCATCAACAATCATCTGGCGCGCTCGCGCGGCGGCAAGGTCTCGTTCACCCACATCATCGGCTTCGCCCTGATCAAGGCACTCGGCCGGATGCCCGACATGAACTACTCGTACGGCGAGACCGAGAACGGCAAGCCCGCGCTGGTCAAGCCGGCCCATGTCAACCTCGGCCTGGCCATTGACATGAAGAAGTCCGACGGCACCCGCCAGCTGCTGGTTCCCAGCATCAAGAAGGCCGAGACACTCGACTTCGCCGAGTTCTGGTCGGCGTACGAGGACCTGGTGCGCCGGGCCCGCGACGGCAAACTGGCCGTCGAGGACTTCGTCGGCACCACCATCAGCCTCACCAACCCGGGCACCATCGGCACAGTGCATTCAGTGCCGCGCCTGATGAAGGGCCAGGGCACCATCGTCGGCGTCGGCGCCATGGAGTACCCGGCCGAATACCAGGGCGCGGCGCCGGAGACGCTGGCCCGTATAGGCGTCTCCAAGACCATGACGCTGACCAGCACCTACGACCACCGGATCATCCAGGGGGCGCAGAGCGGGGAGTTCCTCCGCATTGTGCATCAGCTGCTCCTCGGTGAGCACGAGTTCTACGACGAGATCTTCCGTGCGCTGCGAATCCCGTACGAGCCGATCCGCTGGGCCACCGACGTCACCACTGACCATGCCGACGAGGTCAGCAAACAAGCCCGGGTGCTGGAACTCATCCATGCCTACCGGGTGCGTGGCCATCTCATGGCCGACACCGATCCGCTCGAATACCAGCAGCGCACGCACCCAGACCTCGACGTCACCACGCACGGCCTCACCCTCTGGGACCTCGACCGCGAGTTCGCCACCGGCTCGTTCGGCGGCAGCAAACGATTCATGCTCCTACGCGACATCCTCGGGGTGCTGCGCAACGCTTACTGCCGCACCGTCGGCATCGAGTACATGCACATCCAGGAGCCCGACCAACGGCGCTGGATCCAGGAGCGGGTCGAGAAACCCGTCGACCTCACCGCCCGTGAAGACCAGCTGCGCATCCTGCTCAAGCTCAACCAGGCCGAGGCTTTCGAGTCCTTCTTGCAGACCAAGTACGTCGGGCAGAAGCGTTTCTCCCTCGAGGGAGGCGAATCACTCATCCCGCTGCTGGACGAAGTCGTCGCCTCCGCCGCCGAGGAGGGCCTCGTCGAGGTCACGGTCGGTATGGCGCACCGCGGAAGACTCAACGTGCTGGCCAACATCGCCGGGAAGAGCTACTCCCAGATTTTCGGCGAGTTTCAGGGCAACATCGACCCCCGCACCGTGCAGGGCTCGGGTGACGTCAAGTACCACCTGGGTGCCGAAGGCGAGTACACGACGCTCGACGGTTCGAAGATCAAAGTGTCACTCAGCGCCAACCCAAGCCACCTCGAGGCGGTGAACCCCGTACTCGAAGGCATCGCGCGAGCCAAGCAAGACATCTTGGACCGCGGTCAGGACTTCCCTGTGCTGCCCATCCTGGTGCACGGTGACGCCGCCTTCGCCGGGCAGGGCGTCGTCGCCGAGACGCTCAATCTCTCGCAGCTTCGCGGGTATCGCACAGGTGGCACCGTGCACGTCGTCGTCAACAACCAGGTCGGCTACACCACCTCGCCGGAACAGTCGCGCTCGTCGATGTACAGCACCGACGTCGCCCGGATGGTGCAGGCGCCGATCTTCCACGTCAACGGCGACGACCCCGAGGCATGCGCACGAGTAGCCCGGATGGCCTTCGAATTCCGGCAGGCGTTCAACAAAGACGTCGTCATCGACATGATCTGTTACCGCCTGCGCGGTCACAACGAAGGCGACGACCCCAGCTACACCCAGCCGCTGATGTACGACCTCATCCGCGCCAAGCGTCCGGTCCGCAAGCTCTACACCGAGGCGCTGATCGGCCGCGGCGACATCACCATCGAAGAAGCCGAACAGGTGATGGCCGACTACCAGCAACAGCTGGAGCGGGTGTTCGCCGAGACCAGGCAGGCCGAGATCGCCGCCGCGGCCAGCGTGCCGCGCTACCCGGACAAGCCCGAGCCCGAGGGCGAGGTCACAACCGCCGTCAGCCAGGAGATCCTGAAGCGGATCGCCGACGCACACGTCAACGTTCCGGACGGCTTCACGGTTCATCCCAAGGTGCTACCTCAGCTGCAACGCCGCGCGGCGATGTTGGCCGACGGCGGCATCGACTGGGCCACGGCCGAGATCACCGCCTTCGGTTCACTGCTGATCGACGGCCGTCCCGTGCGGCTGGCCGGGCAGGACAGCCGCCGTGGAACATTCGTGCAGCGCTTCGCCGCCGTCGTCGACCGCCACAACGGCGACGCCTGGGTTCCGCTACAGCACCTCGACGAGAACCAGGCCAAGTTCTACGTACATGACTCGCTGCTGTCGGAGTTCGCGGCGATGGGCTTCGAGTACGGCTACTCAGTGGCCAGGCCGGAGGCTTTGGTGCTCTGGGAGGCGCAGTTCGGCGACTTCGTCAACGGCGCCCAGACCATCATCGACGAGTTCCTGACAGCGGGCGAGACCAAGTGGGGTCAGCGCTCGGGCCTGGTGCTGCTGCTCCCGCACGGCTACGAAGGCCAGGGCCCGGACCACTCGTCGGCGCGGATCGAACGGTTCCTGCTCATGGGGGCCGAGGAAGCCTTCCGGGTGGCCCAGCCGTCCACGCCGGCCTCGTACTTCCACCTGTTGCGTCTGCACGCGCTGAGCCCGCACCACCGGCCGCTCATCGTGTTCACCCCGAAGTCGATGCTGCGCAACAAGCGCGCGGTCTCTGAACCTGAGGACTTCACCGGAACCACCACGTTCCAGGCGGTTCTGGGCGACCCGGGCGGCATAGACCCCGCCAAAGTGGAACGCGTGCTGCTCTGCAGTGGGAAGATCACCTGGGATCTGCTCAACAGCCGCGAGAAGAGGTCGGATGAGCGCACGGCCATCATCCGCCTCGAACAGCTCTACCCGCTGGCTGCCGAGCAGATCAGGAACGAGCTCGCCGCATTCCCGGCGTTGCGCGAGGTCCGCTGGGTACAGGACGAACCGGAGAACATGGGCCCGTGGCCCTTCCTTGCCATGCATCTGCCCTCGAAGCTGCCCGATGGCGTGTCGTTGACGCATATCACCCGTCCGGCCAGCACGTCGCCAGCGGTCGGTTCCCCGGCTCGGCACATCGAGGAGCAGAACGAGCTACACGACACCGCCTTCGCCTGAGCCACATTTTCGGGAGTTGATTTGTACTTCACCGACCGAGGAATCGAGGAACTCGAGCATCGCCGCGGCGATGACCAAATCAGTCTCGGCTGGCTGGCCGAACAACTACGCGAGTTCGTCGACGAGAACCCGGAGTTCGAGACCGCCATCGAACGCCTGGCCACGCACCTTGCCCGGCTCGACGACGAAGACGAGGACGACGAGTAACTGCGGCGTTCCGGTGGAGGGAGGCGCAGGGGAGGACCCGTCTCGCCCGCGGACTCGCTCGTACCTCGCTCCCCGCTGCCCGGCCCCACCCCGCCCGGGCCACCCCGGCCCCTCCCACCACCTCGGCGTATCTGCAGCACTGCCGGCCGGCCTTGTCGCCTCGCGAGGCTGGTGATGCGAGGATGGGGCGGTGCGTGACGTCAGAGTATGTGTGTTCGGGGACTCCTTCGTGGCCGGCGTCGGCGATCCCAAAGCGCTCGGCTGGGTCGGGCGGGTGGCCGCGCGGACACCGCCGTCCACCGGAGTTGATCTGACGGCCTATCCGCTGGGTGTGCGCGGTGAAACCACCGAGCAGACCGTCGTTCGGATGCCGATGGAGTGCGCGCCGCGCTTCAGCGGTGGTGACGAGCAGCGCATCGTCGTCGCCACTGGTGTCGCCGACGCCTACCACCATGTCGATCCGGCCCGTTCCGCGGCGGCGCTGGAGTTCGGGCTCGGGTCGTTAGACGTCCCCACGCTGGTCATCGGCCCGCCACCGGTCGGCGACGACGCCATGCTCGGACGTGTGCATGAGCTCGACGCAGCCTTCGGTGAGCTGTGCCGGCGTCGCGGTGTTCCATACATATGCACGTTCCAGCCGCTCTCCAGGCGCAAGCCTTGGCACGACGCCCGCGCCGACGACGGTATCCATCCCAACCAGTCCGGGTACGGCATGCTCGCCTACGTGATCCTGCACGAGGGCTGGTACCAGTGGCTCGACGTGCCGCCACCGGCTGCTCCGGTCAAGGGACGGCATTCGTGAGTACCGTCCTTGCCCGCGGCTCGCTCGTTCCTCGCTCGCCGATGCCCACCGCACCATGGACGGCACTCGCGAATGCCGCCTCACGGGTCAACCTGGCCGGCTTGTTTTAAAGCATGAGGACGATCTTGCCGAAGACGTCGCCTTCTGTCATCGCGGCGAATCCATCGCGTGCCTCGGCCAACGGCAATGTGCGATCGACCACGGGCCGCACCCCCGTATGCTCGCAGAAGGCGAGCAGACGGCGCAGCTCTTCACGAGTACCCATGGTCGAGCCGAGAATGCGCAACTGAAGGAAGAAGACCCGGTTCAGTTCCGTCTCCGCTGCCCAGCCTGACGTGGCACCCGAGGCCACCACTACCCCGCCGGGGCGCAGGGACCGCAGCGAGTGTTTCCAGGTGGCCGCGCCGACGGTCTCCATCACCGCGTCGACTCGTCCGGGTAGCCGGGCGCCGGTCTCGAAGACGTCGGCCGCTCCCAAGGACCGGGTTCGCTCGGCCTTGTCCGGGTCGCGCGAGGTGACCCAGACCTGCACCCCGGCCGCGGCGGCCAAGGTGATCAGCGCTGTCGCCACACCGCCGCCGGCGCCTTGGACCAGCACTGTCTGTCCGGGCGCCACCTGTGCCTGGGTGAAAAGCATGCGATACGCCGTCAGCCAGGCAGTGGGCAGGCATGCCGCGTCGGTGAAAGAGATTCCGGCCGGCTTCGGGAGCAGGTTGCGCCGGGGAACAGCCACCCGCTCGGCGAACGTGCCCGGGTAACGCTCGGACAGCAGCGAACGGCCCGGGTCGAGGGTCTCGTCACCCATCCAGAACGGGTCGGAGATCACGGAGTGCACGACGACCTCGTTGCCATCTTGGTCGATGCCTGCGGCGTCGCCGCCGAGGATCATCGGCAATTGCTCCTCCTTCAGGCCCACTCCACGTAGCGACCACACGTCGTGATGGTTCAGCGATGCCGCCTTGACATCGACCACGGTCCATCCATCGGGGACCTCGGGTTCCGGCCGCTCACCCGTGGCCAGTGCGTTCAGCGGCTCGTCAGCGTCGAAGCTCTCTGCGTAAACGGCGAACATTCCCCGACCCTATCCCGTGATCGTGAGCGGATCCGCTCACGATCACCGGGAAAGGTGGCACGCCAAAACGCCGACGGGGCCGGAGGTGCCGGATGCGGCTACAGGCGGGCGATGCCCTCGCTCCTGGCGGCGTCCGCGACGGCAGCAGCCACGGCAGGAGCCACCCGCGGGTCAAACGGTCCCGGAACGATGTAGTCGGCGGCCAGGTCTTCGCCCACGATTCCGGCCAGCGCCTCGGCAGCAGCGCGCTTCATGCCTTCGGACACGTTCGTCGCCCGTACGTCGAGCGCGCCCCGGAATATGCCCGGAAAAGCCAGGACGTTGTTGATCTGATTCGGGAAGTCGCTTCGGCCGGTAGCGACGACGGCCGCGTGCCGGTGCGCGACGTCGGGATGCACCTCGGGGTCGGGATTGGCGAGCGCGAAGATCACCGCATCCGGCGCCATTGTGGCCACCGCGCTCTCCGGTATCACCCCGCCGGAGACGCCGATCAGGACGTCAGCATCCGGGAGGATGTCGTGCGCTCCACCACGCCGGAGGTCCTGATTAGTGGTGGCGGCCAGCTCGCTCTTGACCGGCGTCAAGCCGTCCCTGCCGGCGTGGATGGCGCCGTGCCGGTCCATGACGACGATGTGCCGGACCCCCATCGACTGCAGGATCTTCGTGACCGCCACACCAGCGGCGCCGGCGCCGGAGACGACGACCCGCACCTCATCGAGCCGGCGCCCGGTGAGGCGCAGAGCGTTGACAAGCGAAGCGGCGACCACAACGGCCGTGCCGTGCTGATCGTCGTGGAACACCGGGATGTCCAGGCGTTCCTGCAGCCGTCGTTCCACTTCGAAGCATCGGGGCGCGGAGATGTCCTCAAGATTGATGCCGCCGAACGTCGGTGCCATCCGGGCGACGGTTTCCACAAGGTCATCGACGTCACGGCAATCAAGGCAGACGGGCACGGCATCCACCCCCGCGAACTCCTTGAACAGCAGCGCTTTGCCTTCCATGACCGGCAACGAGGCCTCCGGGCCGATGTCGCCGAGACCGAGGACGGCCGATCCGTCGGTGACGACGGCGACGGTGTTGCCCTTCCACGTCAGGTCATGGACCCGGGCCGGGGTGTCGGCAATGGTGGTGCACACCCGCGCCACGCCGGGTGTGTATGCGAGCGAGAGATCGTTCGCGTTGCGCACCGGCACTGTGGAACGGACCTCGAGCTTGCCCCCACGGTGCAGGCGGACTGCCCGATCGGTGAGCGTTTCAGCCGCCGAGGCCTCAGCGGCGGGTGCCTCGGCAAGCGGTTCAGAAGGGACGATTTCGGCAACCATGTGGTGACCCCTGACAACACGAAATGAGGCGGCAAAGTAGGCAAAATAGCCGGTGACATCTGCTCCACGTGATGCCGTGGCGGCAGGAACCGGAGACGGGGGTCACCCGTGAGCTGTCATTGTGCCACGCCGCGACAGGGCTCGAAACCGGTTTTCGGAGAACTTCTTTATTCGATCGTGGCCGGATGATGACCCGAATGCGTCTCGGCGCTGGCAGGATTCAGCGCACCGAGAGCATCAACTGGCAGACCACCCGAACCCGGGAGAGCCGCGCATGATCGTAACACGCCGCATACGAACAATCACTCTCGCGTTCGCCGGTTTCTTTCTGCTCGCCGCGTGCGGAGATGACAACAGAGAGCACGAGGCATATCTCCTCGTCGAAGAAGGCCAGCTCACGGTCTGTTCAGAGGTTCCGTATCCGCCGTTCGAGTTCGAGGATCCCGAGGCTCCCAGTGGCTACAGCGGGTTCGACATGGACTTGATGCAGGAGATCGCCGACCGCCTAGAACTGCCCATGGAGGTCAAGGTGGTCGGATTCGATCCGCTCGTCGACGGCACGGTGTTCCACTACCGGCAATGCGACGCCGGCGCTTCCGCGATCACCATCCGGGAGGATCGCGAGCAGGACCTCGACTTCTCCGACCCGTACTTCGACTCACTTCAGTCCCTGCTGGTTCCCGTCGACTCCGGCATCTCCTCGATCGACGACCTCAACGGCAAATCGGTCGGCATCCAGGCGAGCAGCACCGGCCAGGAGTTCGCCATGGAGAACCTCCCCGACGGCGCCGTTCCTCAGGCCTATCCCGGCGACGCCGAACTCCTGCCGGCCCTCCAGTCCGGTCACATCGACGCGATCCTGCAGGACTATCCCGTGAACGACGAGCACGCGCAGGCCAACGACGACTACGAGGTCGTCGAGACGTTCGAGACCGACGAGCAGTACGGATTCGCCTTCGGCAAAGGCGAGAAAACCGAGCTACTCAACGCCGTTAACGAACACCTGGCTCAGATGCGCGAGGACGGCACCTACGAGGAGATCTATCAGAGGTACTTCAACGTCGACTAAATGGTCGTGCGCGCTCTGGCCGGCCGACTCCACGCCTTCCGGCGCGCGACGAGCACTCATGCCTCATGAAGCACGTGGCCAGACCGGACATATGCTTCTTTACTGGATCGTGGCCTGAACATGACCCGATCGCGTCATATCAGTGGCAGGATTCCCACCACCACAAGTGAAATCGCACAACGCCCCAACCGGGAGAGAACAGTCATGACCTTGCTCCACATATCGCGCTCGATCGCCGTCGCCGCCGCCGGCGTCCTGCTGCTGTCCGCCTGCGGCGACGACGGCGACGACGCCTCCGCCGAGGCCAACGGCGACTTCAATCTCGTCCAGGACGGCGTGCTGACGGTCTGCTCGGACGTTCCGTACCCACCGTTCGAGTTCGAAGACTCGGACGCACCAAGCGGGTACAGCGGCTTCGACATGGATCTCATGCAGGAGATCGCCGACAATCTCGGCCTCGAAATGTCCGTACAGGCCGTGGGGTTCGACCCCCTTCAAAGCGGCACGGTCTTCGCCGCCAACCAATGTGACGTCGGTGCCTCGGCGATGACCATCACCGAGGAGCGCCAGGAGAACATCGACTTCTCCGACCCGTACTACGACTCTCTGCAATCGCTCTTGACCAGCGTGGACTCCGGGATCTCCTCGATCGAGGACCTCGACGGACGCAACGTCGGAGTCCAGCAAGGCACCACGGGCCAATCGTTCGCCGAGGAGAACCTCCCGGAAGGCGCCTCTCCTCAGGCGTTCCCGAGCGACGGGGAACTGTGGCCCGCCCTGCAAGCAGGCAACATCGACGCGATCCTGCAGGACTTCCCGGTCAACTATGAGCACGAACAGGACGACGAAGGCTACGCGATCGTCGAGACGTACGAGACCGACGAGCAGTACGGCTTCGCGTTCGGCAAGGACGACCGCCCCGAATTACTGGCCGCCGTCAATGAGCAACTGGCTGAGCTGCGCGAAGACGGGACGTACGACGAGATCTACGCCGAGTACTTCGAAGTCGACTAAGCGCCGAACAGGACAAGCGTGCGAAAAGTCACCAGAAGGCGCCTCAATCGCGGCGCCTTGTACGTGGTGTTCGTCGCGGCGGTCGGGGCTATCGTTGTCGCTGCCGACTGGGAACGACTACAGCGGACCTTCTTCAGAGTCGAGATCGCCCGCGATCAGCTTCCCGAGATCATCACGATCGCCGCGCGGAACACCATACTTTTCACCCTCATCGCGTTCGGTGGTGGCCTGGTATTAGGCGTCACGCTGGCTTTGATGAAGCTTTCGCCGGTACTGCCTTATCGGTGGTTCGCGATCGCCTACATCGAGGTCTTCCGTGGTCTACCCGCACTGCTGACCATCTTCGGGATGGCCTACGTGCTGCCGATAGCCTTCGGCATCCGGGTGCCTGGAGGAAATGTCGGCGCGGGCCTACTCGCGTTGGTCATGGTCGCCGGCGCCTACATCGCGGAGATCGTTCGAGCCGGCATCGAAGGTGTGCCCAAAGGGCAGACCGAGGCCGCCCGTTCCCTGGGCATGTCTCCTACCCGAACGATGTTCTCGATTATCCTGCCGCAGGCTTTCCGGATCGTGATCCCGCCGATCACCAACGAATTCGTCCTTCTGATCAAGGACACATCGCTGTTGTTCATCGTCGGCACAACACTGACGACGAAGGAGATCACGACGTTCTCCCGGGACGCCGTGGTCAACACCGGGAATGCCACGCCGCTCATTATGGGAGGCATGTTGTATCTGCTGATCACCATTCCGCTGACGCGCCTGGTGGCCGTGCTGGAACGCCGGATGGCGAGGACCCGATGACGCGGACCGGTCAGCTGTCCCCTGACGTCCCGGCGATCGAGGTCGCCGATTTACACAAGAGTTTTGGCGAGCTAGCTGTTCTGAAAGGTATCGACTTGACGGTCGACGCCGGTCAGGTCGTGTGCGTCGTCGGCCCCAGCGGGTCGGGCAAATCCACTCTGCTGCGGTGTGTCAACCGCCTCGAAGAGCCGACCTCCGGAAAGATCCGGGTCGAGGGAATCGACATTCTCGATCCGGAGGTCGACCTCGACCGCGTCCGGGCCCGTATAGGCATGGTGTTTCAGCAGTTCAACTTGTTTCCGCACCTGACGGTGCTGCGCAATCTCACGCTCGCTCAGCAACGAGTGCTCGGGCGTGGAAAGCAAGACGCCCAGAGAATCGCCATCGAGAACCTCGAGCGGGTCGGTCTCATCGACAAGAAGGACGCCTACCCAGCGCACCTTTCCGGCGGCCAGCAGCAGCGGGCTGCCATCGCCCGCTCCCTGTCGATGGAGCCGGACATGATGCTCTTCGACGAGCCGACCTCGGCACTGGACCCCGAACTCGTCGGAGATGTGCTGGACGTGATGCGCGGCTTGGCAACCAGCGGAATGACGATGATGGTCGTCACCCATGAGATGGGCTTCGCTCGTGAGGTGGGCGACGAGCTGATCTTCATGGACGAGGGCGTCATCGTGGAATCAGGCAACCCCAGGGACGTGCTGAGCAATCCGCGGCATCAGAGAACACAGGCTTTTCTCTCCAAAGTTCTCTGAAGACCGGCCCCGCTGGCACGAAGTGCTAGTGGCGCGGACCCAGGAGTCCGCGCCACTAGTCCCGACCACTCGGCTTGCATGGCGGCCGGGATGTGACAGGCTATCGACGAGTGATCTCTCTCGTCAGGAGGCCCGGTGAGCGATCCCCGCACGACGAACGCTGATCTCGTCGAGCTGAGCGTGCCCGCGTCCAGCGCATATCTGGCTGTGCTGCGCACCACTTCAGCAGGGTTGGGAGCCCGCCTAGGCCTCACTCTGGACGACATCGAAGATCTCCGGATCGCCGTCGACGAAGCCTGTGCCATGCTGCTCCCGGTGGCACAGCCCGGCGCGAACCTCCAGTGCCGTTTCGAACTCCACGACGACGTCCTGGAGGTCCTGGTATCAGTGGCCGCCACGCACACCACGCTCCCGGGCCCGGACAGCTTCGCGTGGACTGTCCTGTCCGCCTTGGCGGGCGACGTGCGTTCGTCGGTCCGGGACGGGCGTGTCGCCATCACGCTGCGCAAGAAGCGCGGGTGAACCACGGGTGGAGCAAACTACCGTCGACCGCACTGAAAGCCGCGAGCTACTTCTCGAACTCGCGGCTCTCGATCCAGCCGACCCCCGGCGGCTGGCCATGCGGAACCGGCTGGCCACCCTCCATCTGCCGCTGGCCGAGCATCTGGCTCGGCGTTTCGCCGGCCGCGGTGAGCCGTACGAAGACCTCGTACAGGTCGCCACCATCGGGCTGATCAAGTCCCTTGACCGATACGATCCCCGCCGTGGCGTCGAGTTCTCTACCTACGCCACACCCACCATCCTCGGCGAGATCAAGCGGTGGTTCCGCGACAAGGGCTGGGCCGTGCGGGTTCCCCGGCGGCTCCAGGAGCTCCGGTTGTCCATCGGCACGGCCACGACGGAACTCACGCACCAGCTCGGCCGCTCGCCCACCATCAACGAGCTGGCCACGGCAGTGGGGGTCGGCGAGGATGCCGTGCTGGAGGCGCTCGAATCCGCGACGGCCTATAGCGCGGTCTCGCTGGACGCCCCGGAGACGAGCGCCGAGACCGGTGCCGCGCCGCTCGAGGTCATCGGCCATGACGACGAGGCGCTTGAAGGAGTGGAGAACCGGGAAGCGATCGCTCGGATCCTGAGTACGTTGCCCGAGCGGGAGCGGCGGATCATCGTCCTGCGCTTCTTCCGCAACATGACACAGTCCCAAATCGCCGACGAGGTCGGCATCTCCCAGATGCACGTTTCCCGGCTGTTGTCGCGTACGCTGGCCAACCTCCGCGAGTCGCTGCTGACCGACCCCCACGACGAGACGCTGTAGAGCGCCCCAATCCGCGCCCCGACTGCCGCGGCCTCGTAGGGCCGGCACTAGGGTGTCCTGATATGCGTGCCCTTGTCGTGGTCAATCCACATGCAACGACCACGTCCGAGCGGACCCGTGACGTCCTCATCTCCGCTCTGCGGCACGATCTCGAGCTTCACGTGGTTGAGACGACACATCGCGCCCACGCCGTAGAGCTTGGCCGCCAAGCCCGGACACAGAAGCTCGACCTCGTGATCGCCGTCGGCGGTGACGGCACGGTCAATGAACTGATCAACGGCATGCTCGACGGTGAACATGGCAGCGACGTCCCCGCCATCGGCATAGTTCCCGGCGGCAGCACCAACGTCCTGGCCCGCAACCTCGGCATTCCCGAGGATCCTGTCGAGGCCACCGGCCTGCTGCTGGACGCATTGCGTGAGGGACGGCGCCAGCCGCTCGGCCTGGGCCGGCTCGACCAGCGGTATTTCACCTTCGCCGCTGGCGTGGGGCTCGACGCCGATGTGGTCCGGACGGTCGAAGAACTGCGTGCGGCCGGTCGCAAGTCGACTCACGCGCTGTACGTCCGCACAGCGGTTCGCCGCCTTTTCGCGCAGCCGGACCGCCGTCACAGCAGGATCACCATCACCGCCGCCGGTCACGAAGGTGAGGCGTTGCCACCTGTCGCCGTCGCCGTCATCAGCAACTGCTCGCCATGGACGTACCTGGGCAGCCGGCCGCTGCGGCCGACGCCGCGGGCGAGCTTCGATTCGGGCCTCGACCTGTTCGGACTCAGCGGCCTAGGGCTGATCCCCACCGTGAAGTCCGTAGCCCAGATGACTACCCGTCGCGGCCCACGTGGGCGCCGGGTGGTATCGCTCCACGACCAGCACGAACTCACCTTGCACTCGGAGCAGCCGATGCCGGTTCAGCTCGACGGCGACTACATCGGGGAACGGACCAGCGTTACCGTCTCATCCGTCCCGAACGCCATAGGCGTCGCATACTGACCGGCCCATCCGAACCCGGCTGCCTGCCGCAAAAGAGCACACCGACCCACTTGTTGATCTTCAAAGATCCCGCACTCGACGACGTCGGCTCGCGACAGATCTAGACCACATCACCTGACCTGAATGTCTGTTTTGGGGTACTTCCTACCCTTATTGTGATGGAGGCTACATGAAGATTGATGAGACGGAACGCACAAAGCCCTTGTACACGGGTCACGAACTTGTCACTCTTGTACTGCCACGTGGTTAACGGTGCGCTGTTATGCGCGCCGGAGGCCACCACGGTGGGACTGGTGGCAACCCCGTTTCGGGCAGTGGGACCGGAATGAGGCTGTCGACAGTTCGTGAACGAATTCACGTAATGCCGCGCGCCGGACAGAAACCCTGTACGGCGCCATAATACCGAGGAGCTGTGAGACCCATGGACTGGCGCCACCGTGCCGCCTGTCGCGACGAGGACCCCGAGCTGTTCTTCCCCATCGGGAACACTGGTCCTGCGTTGCTCCAGATCGAAGAAGCCAAGGCGGTCTGCCGACGGTGTGACGTTCGCGAGGAGTGCCTACGCTGGGCACTTGAGAGCGGACAGGACGCAGGCGTCTGGGGCGGGCTGTCCGAGGACGAGCGCAGGGCTCTCAAGCGTCGCAACGCCCGCGCCCGCGCCCGCGCATACTGAGGACCTGCACACCAAGCAGACATTCAGCTGCGCCGGGCATCGCACTGGACACGCTTCAGAGCTAATTCAGCAACAGGCTCTTAACCGTCAATCGGCAGGTCCAGCACCACTCGCGCCCCGCTAGCCGGTCGCGAGGCAACATCGATTGTGCCCCCGAGCTCGCCTATCACCAAGGTCCGCACTATTTGCAGACCGAGGTTGCCGGAGAGCTCGGGGTCGAACCCTGGCGGAAGCCCAACACCGTCGTCTTCGATGACGATCCGCAACCGACCGTCGTGGCGGGTCGCCTCCAGCGTCACCGTTCCCTCATGGTCGCCCAGGCCGTGCTCAACGGCATTCTGCAAAATCTCGGTCAGCGCCATCGCCAGCGGCGTCGCCACGCTCGCGGACAAGACGCCGAATGTCCCCGACCGCCGTCCATGGACCCGCGGCTCCGTAGCCGCCACCTCAGCGACCATCGCCAGCAGCCGGTCGGCTACGCCGTCGAAGTCGACAGTGTCATCCACGGTTTGCGCCAGCGTCTCATGAACTACGGCGATTGCCCCGACTCTGCGAACGGCTTCCTCCAACGCGGCGCGCCCTTCAGGCGCCCGCATCCGGCGTGCCTGCAAACGCAGCAGCGCCGCCACCGTCTGAAGATTGTTCTTCACCCGATGGTGAATCTCGCGGATGGTCGCGTCCTTGGTCAGTAGCTCGCGTTCCCTACGCCGAACCTCAGTCACATCACGGCAGAGCACCAGCGCGCCCGAGTACTCCCCGCCGGGGTCGAGCGGAATGGTGCGCAATGTCACCACTGTCCCGTTGCCCTCGATCTCCGTCCGGACGTGCTGCCGCCCGGCCACCAGCACGTCGAGGGACTCGTCCATGGCTCCGCCGCGGGGCGCGAGAGTGGCGGTGGCTTGACCGAAGTGCTGACCCACGAGATCCGCTGACAATCCAAGCCTCCGGTAGGCGGACATCGCGTTGGGGCTCGCATAACGGACCATGCCGTCCGGATCCAGGCGCACCAGGCCGTCACCGACTCGAGGAGCTCCACGTCTGCCCATATCAGTGCGTCGTGCGTGGGGGAAACGGCCGTCGACGACGAGCTTGGCAAGATCGCTCGCACACTCGAGGTAGGCGAGTTCCAGCCGGCTCGGCGTCCGAACGGAGACGAGATTCGTGTGCCGCCCGATCACCGCGATGAATCGGTGGTCGTGTCGAACGGGGATCGCCTCGACGCGCACCGGCACGTCGTCCCACCATTCGGGATCGCCCTCCCGTTTGATCACACCGTCTGTGTACGCGGAGTCGACCAGCGGCCGCCGCCCCTTCGCGAGGAAGGTGCCGACCAGATCCTCGACGTACGCCGTGGGCCCCGTTGTGGGGCGCATCTGGGCCGCAGCCCAGAAGCCTGCGCCATCGCGATCGGGCACCCACAACACGAGATCGGCGAACGACAAGTCAGCCATCAACTGCCAGTCGGCGACCAGGCTATGCAGCCAATCGAGATCAGCTTCGGTGAGATCGGTACGGCGGCGGACAACATCGTTCAACGACGGCACCAGACGAGATTACCCGTATATTGGTCATGGGCTCCGCCGATGGATGGCCGGACCCTTAGACTGTCTTTCGATTTGATCACCTCTCTCGTCAAATGGCGGGGGAATCTGTCAGGATTCTGTCTGTGCAAAGGTCGTCGTACTGGGAGCGTGTCGTCGCGCAGGGCTACCCCGTACCCCAGGGCGAGGCCCTTGACGAGCTCACCACTGAACTGGCCGCCATGCTGGGCGAGCCCGATCCGCATGTGCGCGACGACATCGCCTACTCGGTGCTGCACACCTGGATCTCCGAAGGCGTCTACGACCACCTGCTGTCCGGGCTCGGCGACGGCCTCGCGTACGGGCTACGCCAGGGCCTGGGCGAGCGCGAGACGAACTCAGTCCTGCGCCGCTCCTACTCGGCGATCACCTTGGCCGGCGTCGTCGCTCGCGACAACCTGATTCACACCTTGCCACCCGCTGTTGTGCTCACCTGGGCCGATTACGCCGTCGCCTGGATCCTCGCCGAGAAGGATCTACGCGGTTGGGTACCCGAACTCGGTTGGGTGCACGCCATCACCCACGGTGCCGACCTCCTTGCCACCCTCACCGCATCCCGCCACCTCGGCACTGACGAGCTCGCCGTGCTGCTCGATGTGGTTGCCGAGCGGCTGCTCACGCAGACCGATCAGCGCTTCAGCGGTCACGAGACCGAGCGGCTCGCCTATGCCACGATGTCGCTACTGCACCGCAACCTCGTGCCTACCGACGTCTTGGAGACGTGGCTGGAACGGCTCGCGCCCATGGCCGGCGACGTCAACGCCCCAAACACTCCTGAACCGGCGAACAAGGTCAATGCCATGGAGTACCTCAAAGCGCTGCACCTACAGTTGCTGCTCGGGGTACGCGGCACACCGGCGCAGGAGGCGTCAGCTTCACCGCAGGCCGCTCCGAAGGCCCGCACCGACCTCTTGATCGCGCTACAGAACGCGCTGCGCTCTGGGTCACCCTGGCTGTACCGCCAGACCGCCCGGCCATCGGCGCCACCGGCCCGCTGAAGGCGGCCTCCCGGCTTAGAGACAATGCTGGCGCGTGCCTGCCCTCGGTGGTCAGGACGCCCGGTGCCGGAATGTGGCTCGGTAGCCTTGTGGCGTGGTGCCCAGCCGTCGGCTGAAATGGTGCCTCAGCGCGGCGCCGGTGCCGAACCCGGTGGCTGCCGCGATCGCGTCGATGGTGTCGTCGCCTTGCTCGAGCATCTGCTGAGCGGCCGCGACCCGGCGTCCGAGTAGCCATCCGTACGGCGTGGCCCCGGTCTCGGCACGAAACCGTCGCGCAAAGGTCCTCGGGGACATCGAGGCCAACGCGGCCAGGCTCTCGACCGTGAGGTCCTCGTCGAGATGGCCCTCCATGTAGTCGATGACGCCGGCCATGGTCTGCAACGGCATGGCCCGGATCGGCGCCTCGACGAACTGCGCCTGGCCGCCGTCCCTGTGTGGGGGCACCACCATCCGGCGGGCGATGGCCACAGCGGCGTCGGCGCCATACTCCTTGCGCCACAAGTGCAAGCACGCGTCGATGCCCGCGGCTGTCCCAGCGCTGGTGATCACCGGATCCTCGTCGACATATAGCACATCGGGGTCGACCTTGGCCGCCGGGAAAGTGCGCGCGAGCTCGTCGCTGTGCATCCAGTGCGTGGTACAGCGTCGCCCATCCAGCAGTCCGGCCGCGCCCAGCAAGAACGCGCCGGTACATACCGAGAGCACGCGAGCACCACGCTCCACCGCGTCGCGTAAAAGCGCGAACAATTCTTCGGTGTAGGGCTCACGCTGCTCGAGCACGCGCTGCCTGGGGACGGCCGGGATGCCGATCAGGTCGGCCTCAGCCAGCTTCTCCAGTCCGTGCGACACCACGAGATCAAATCCCACAGATGTCTTCACCGGGCCAGGCCGGATCCCACACACGTTGAAATCAAGGACGGGAAGACCCTGCTCGGAACGGTCGATGCCGAAAGCCTCGGTGAGCACACCCAGCTCGAACGGCGCAACGCCGTCGAGCGCCAGTACCGCCACATTCCGGAGCATTCAGGCAGTCTGGCAGAGAAATGGCAGAAAGTCGATGGCAGACGGCAGTCCTGCCACTAGTGGCAGGACTACGATAGGCGCAGACTTTCTGCCATGACCATCGCGCTCGCACTCATTCTCCTCGCAACGCTCGTCCTGGCCGTACACCTTGCCAGGTTGATCCGCGCCGATGGTGGATCACGCCAGAGCCCGCCCCCGAACACCCGGGAGTCCTGGAGCACTGATCCCCCCGTCCGCCCGTACAGCGAGCGCATGCACCCGTGACCGCCACCACGGCCCGGCTAGTCGATGACGACCAGAATGTCGCCTTCCTGGACGACGTCGCCGGCGCCCACCCTGATGTCGGCCACCACGCCTCCCCCCTCGGCCAGCACGGGGATCTCCATCTTCATCGACTCCAGCACCAGTAGCATCGCGCCAGGCTCGACCCGCTGCCCCTTGGACACGGTCACGGAATGGACATTGGCCACCATCTCGGCGGATACCTGCTCTGCCACGCGCACGCTCTCCTCATTCGAAATGGCCCTGGAACCGCAGTGGCACCCTAATACGCGGGACCGGCTCCGTCGTCTGTGACGTTCGTTGCGCGGTCAGGAACGGGCTTCATGGGCGTGGCTTCCACAAGATCGCGCCCAAAGGGGGCCACCATGAGTATTGTGGTGCTCGTTGTGCTCGCGCTGATAGCCGGCCTGGCCGTCGGCTATGCGAGGCACGGCCGGCTACGGCGGCTGGCCCAACCACCACCGGTTCGCAATAGGTTGTTGCTCACCGCACTCGGCCTTTACATCCTCGCCGTCTTCGCCAGCTGGGCGTGGGAATCCGCGCTAGGGATACTGTCAGCTCTCAGCTGGTTCGTCGTGGCTTTCTACGCCTGGCTCAACCGCTGGATGCCCGGGGCACGGCTGATCGCGCTCGGGTTGTGCGCGAACGCCCTGGTACTCCTACTCAACGGATCCGTGCCGGTTTCGGCCGACGCCGCGGCTCGGGCCGGCGTGGAACGCTCGACGCTCACAGAGGGCAACACCCAGCCGGCCGATGATTCGACCCGGCTGGCCCTGCTCGCCAAGAACGTGCCCGTGGCCTTCCCCAATCGCCCCGAGGTGGTCAGCCCGGGAGACATCGCCGTGGCCGCCGGCCTGGCAGCGGTTCTGGCCACCGGCATGACCGGCCGGCGACCGGCCACCAACGTCATCCCGGCGACGAGGCGGCGAGACCGATATGCCGAAGCCGAGATCCACGACGCCAACTCACCGCCGGATGACGAAACCGCCCCGGCTGACCACGACGCCGCCGACGATGCGTCCGCCGACGACACACCCACAGCGCCAGGCCATGCAGCGTCCGCACATGCCGGGCGAAGCGGAAACGACCACCCTCGTGCGAGAATGAACCGCCAGCGCCGAACGGACACCACGCCGGTCCGGCGCCATGCCAACGCATGAACCAACCGAGGAGCATCCAGATGGGCAAGCGCGCACGCAAGCGTCGCGGACGCAAGAACAGCAAGGCCAACCACGGCAAGCGGCCCAACGCCGGCTGACGACTCCAAGCTGTCGGTGGGTGGTGGACCTTGGGTTCACCACCCCCTTGGCTGAGTCTCACCGAGCCTGCGGAGCCGGCTGGTAGTGCAAGATAACCACCCCGGACGCCAGCGGCCTCGTCTCCGTCAGCCGCAGCTCATGCCGTTCCAGGTTGCCCTTGAAGAACGGCACGCCTGCGCCGAGAATCACCGGATTGATCCCCAACCGATACTCGTCCACCAGGCTGTTCTCCATCAGCGCCGACGTCAGTTGGGCACTGCCGAACACGAAGATGTCACCTCCCGGCTGCCGTTTGAGGGCTGATACCTCCTCGGCGATGTCGCCACCAAGCACCGTGGTGTTGCTCCAATCGGACTTCTGCAGGCTGCGCGAGAAGACCACCTTCGGAACCCGATTCATGAACTCGGCAATCTTTCCCTCCGCGGAAGGCCAATGCGCCGCCATGCCTTCGTAGGTGCCACGCCCGAATAGCACCGCCCCTGCAGACAGCTGCGTGTCCAGGATGTACTGCTCTAATTCGGAGTCGAAAACGAACCAGTCGATCTCCCCTCGTGGCCCGCAGAAGAAGCCGTCCAGGGTGACCATGTCCCAGGCGATCAGCTTGCGCACTGGCCTCACTTCCCTTCATCCAGCTGGTGCGTGAGCTCAACACCGAGGGCATCGAGCAGCTCCGCGGTGCCCTGCTCGCGGCCGCCCACATTGTCGTGGCCGTCGAGAAACGCGCCCTGCTCGGTGAAGACCAGCATCGTGCCGCTGCCCTGCGGCCGTAGCTCGACTGTGGCCAAGGACACCGAGATGCGGGTGTCGTCGAGGTGCATGTCGTAGGAATAGACAATGCGTTCCTCCGGGATGATCTCCCAGTAACGAGCCTCGAAGGTGTGCATCGGCCCCTCCTTCGGGCCACCCCGGCGGTACTCCCGTCCGCCGACCCGGAAATCGAACTCGACCTCGGGGAGCCCGACATCGTCAGGAGCGGCGAACCAGCGAAGTTTGATCTCCGGATCGGCGAAGGCTTCGAAGACCCGCGCGGGCGAGGCGTCATAAGTTCTCGTGACCACGAACGTGGCGTGCTCGACTGACCGTACGGGCATATTCGTCTCCTCATTCCTCGGATTGCGCCGGCTGTTCGGCGAGAACCTCACCGAGCCGGTCAAAGCGGTCTTCCCAACCGGCGCGGCGTTCCGCGATCCACTGATCGACCAGCCGAAGCGCGGGCCGTTCGACGCGGCACGTGCGCACCCGCCCGACCTTCTCCGAGCGCACCAGACCACACGTCTCCAGCACACGAAGATGCTGAACGACACCCGACAGCGACATGTCGAACGGTTCCGCGAGCTCACTGACCGTCGCCGATCCACGACACAATCGCTCGATCATGACCCGCCTGGTCGGGTCGGCGAGCGCATGGAAGACCCGGTCAACCGGCGCAAGTTGGTTAAGCATGCACTTCAGTATCTCCAGCTACTCGGACATAGTCAAGCAACTACTTAACCATTGCCCTGAACATCTGGATCGGAGTGCTCTATAAAATGAGAGTAGACTCTTATTTAGTTGTCCACTACTGTTTTCGCGACTGTTCAACTCAACCAGGGAGTCCCCATGGCCACCCTTCTCTACCGTCTTGGTCGCCTGTGCTTCCGCCGCCGCAAGCTCGTCCTTGTCCTCTGGATCGGTGCGCTGGTCGTCGTCGGCGTAGGCGGCGCCACACTCGCCGGTGACCGTGCCGACCGATTCGAAATCCCCGGCACTGAGGCTCAGGAAGCCATCGACCTTCTCGAACAGCGTTTTCCGGAGGCAGCGGCAGGCGGTGCCTCCGCGAGGGTGGTGTTCGCCGCGTCGTCCGGTGAGGTGCTCACCGACCCGGGAAACGCCGAAACCATCCGGCGTGTAGTCGACGTCCTCGGCGATGGTCCGCAGGTGGCCGGCGTCTCGGATCCGATCGCGACCGGCGCCCTGTCACCGGATGCGACGATCGGTTACGCCGAGATCCACTACGCCGTGTCTGAGGACGAGCTCACCGACGCTGCCCGAGACACGCTCGCGCACGCAGCCGAGGTCGGGCGGGATGCCGGCGTGATCGTGGAGATGGGCGGCAGCGCCGTCGAGTCTGACGAAGAGGTCGGCCACACCGAGATCATCGGCCTGGCCGTTGCCGCGATGGTGCTGATCGTGACCTTGGGCTCACTGCTGGCCGCCGGCCTGCCACTGGTCAACGCCATTCTCGGCGTGGCCGTCGGCCTGTCCGCTATCGCCGTGGTCAGCCGGTTCGTCGATCTTGGCACCGATACCCCGATGCTGGCGATGATGCTCGGGCTCGCCGTCGGGATCGACTATTCCCTGTTCATCGTCGTCCGTTATCGCCACGAGCTCGCCAGCACCAACAACCGGGCACTGGCCGCCGGCCGCGCCATCGGCACCGCCGGCTCAGCCGTGGTCTTCGCCGGTCTGACCGTCGTCGTCGCGCTGGTCGCGCTGACCGTGCTGGGGCTGCCTGTCCTCACTGAGATAGGCCTGGCCGCCGCCGGGACCGTCACCATCGCGGTGCTGGTGGCGCTGACTCTGCTGCCGGCCTGGTTCGGATTCGCCGGCGAGCGGTTGACGTCGACGCGCAACGTGCGCCGGATGCTGCTGCGCCGCCCCGCCCCCGTGACCCCACGACGCCGGCTGGGTGAGCGGTGGGCCACCTTCGTCATCGGCCGTCCCGTGGCGGTCCTGACAGTGGCGGTCCTCGGCTTGGGCGTCGTCGCGATTCCCACCCTGGACCTGCGCCTGGGCTGGCCCCACGACGGTTACGCCGCCGAGGGCAGCACGCAGCGCCAGGCGTACGACCTGATCAGTACTGGGTTCGGAGCAGGTTTCAACGCGCCGCTCACGGTCGTCGTCGACGGTAGCGGCAGCACCGATCCGGAGAGGGCGGTCGACCACGCGGCCGACGCGATCGCGCGGCTTCCCAACACGGAAAGCGTCAGCCCTCCCGCGTTCAACGAGGCCGGCTACACCGCACTGCTCGAGGTCATTCCTGGAACAGATGCCGACGACGAAGCGACGGAAGACCTCGTCCACGCGATCCGGGAGACCGGTGCCGAGTTGTCCGAAGAGACCGGCGCGAAGATCCTCGTCACCGGCCAGACCGCCCTCGACATCGATTCCTCGGCAAAGATGGCCGACGCTTTGCTGCCCTATTTGGCCCTTGCCGTCGGCCTGTCGCTGATCTTGCTGATGATCGTGTTCCGGTCGGTCCTAGTGCCGATCAAGGCGGCCGCCGGCTATCTGCTGACCATCGCCGCTACCTTCGGGGCCGTGGTCGCAGTCTTCCAGTGGGGCTGGCTCGCGAACCTCCTCGGGCTGGACACCACCGGCCCGATCATCAATCTGATGCCGGTGGTCCTCGTCGGGCTCACCTTCGGCCTGGCCATCGATTACGAGGTCTTTCTGGTCAGCCGGATCCGCGAAGAGCACGTCCGGGGCCGGGCACCGGCGTCAGCCATTGTGGCTGGTTTCGACCACAGCGCGCGTGTGGTCACCGCTGCCGCCTTGATCATGATCAGTGTGTTCTTCGGTTTCGTGTTGTCCGACAACCCGTTGATCAAGCTGTTCGGGTTCACTCTCGGCGTTGGCATCCTGATCGACGCGTTCGTGGTGCGCATGACGATCGTGCCAGCCGTGATGCGGTTGCTCGGCAACGCCGCGTGGTGGCTGCCACCCTGGCTGGACCGGATTCTGCCGAACGTCGACGTCGAGGGTGCGGGCCTGCGGGCGAACGCCGACGGTACTCCGCCGGTCGATACAGTGCTGTCGAAAGCCGAAAGCACCCGGCGCTGAACGGAGGTCGCGTTGATGTCGTCATCGCAGCCGGATCGTGCCGACGTGGCTGCCGCTGGCCAGCGGCAGCCACCGGGCCTTCGGGAACGCAAGAAGGCGCGCACGCGAGCTGCCATCCAACGCGAGGCCGTACACCTTTTCCGCGCGCAAGGGTTCAGTGCGACAACGATCGAGCAGATCGCCGAGGCCGCTGAGGTGGCGCCGAGCACCGTCTTCCGATACTTCCCCACCAAGGAAGACCTGGTCGTCCTGGAAAACGACCTGCAGCCGATGATCGCCGAGTTCCATGCACAGCCACCTGAGTTGACGCCGCTGCAAGCCATGCACCGCGCCATCCTCGCCACCTTCGGCACACTGACACCGAACGAGCTCGACGAACGCCGCGAACGTGAACACCGGGAACTCCTGGTCCTGTCCATCCCGGAACTCTGGGCCAGCAACCTGGACAACATCACCAGCAGCCTGGACACGGTGGCCGAGGCGGTAGCCGAGCGCTGCGGCAGGAGCGCCGACGACCCCCGGGTGCGCAGCTTCGTCGGCGCCTTCTTCGGTGCCATCCTTCCCGTCTGGTTCGCCTGGGCCCATGACCCAGAAGTCGATCTGCTGGCCGGCATGGACGACGCGTTGACCCATCTGAGCGACGGCCTCCACCTCTGACCCCGCTCCCCATGATCATGAACACTTATCGACCAATATGGTCGACAAGTGTTCATGATCATCGGTCAGGTGGTGTGGACGTCGCGGCGGCGGAAGCCGGCCAGACCGGCGGACAACAGCGCGGCAGCCAGCACCATGAGGATCAGCATCGGCGTGGCGGTGAACGCGTCGCCGGGAATCCGCGGCACATGTCCGAACGGCGAAAGGTTGTGCGCCACATCCGGCATTCCGAGCGCAGGCCCCATCAGGTCGACAACCACCCCGTAGGCGAGCAGGAGCCATGCCGCCTGCGCAAGGCGCGGCGCTAGCCCGAAGAGTGCGAACGCCACGCCTATGACGACCCACATGGCGGGCACCTGCACCAAGCCACCGGCGAACAGCTCCAACCACAAGGATGTGTCTGCCTGCGTAACGGAGGCGGTAACGCCAAGGGCCAGCGAGCCGGTCAGCATCACCATGGCGCTGCCCGCCATCGCGACCACCAGATAACCTGCGCCCCATCGGGTCCGGGTCAACGCGGTGGTCAGCAACGGCTCGGCGCGTCCGGAGATCTCCTCCGCGCGCACCCGTAGCGCCGACTGGATCGCGAAGCCGGTCGCGATCAGCGCCATCATGGCCGTCACGGTGCTCAAGAACGATTCCACGAACGTCGTGTCGCCCGCTCGGACGAAGATCTCCTGCACCTGTTCGTTGTCTGCGGCGAACTCCTCCACATCCTCGACCATCGGCCCGAACGCCGCGCCCAGCACGGCTAGCCCGACGGCCCACGCCACCAGCCCGGCCCGCTGCAACCGGAACGCCAGCCCCAACGGGTGCACCAGCCAGTTGGACGCAAGCGGCGGTCCCGGGCGCGGAGGCACCAGACCTGCCCCGACGTCGCGCCGCACGCTGAGCGCCATGGCTCCGGTCACCAGGACGATGGTCAGGGCGAGCGACAGCAGCAACGGCCACCACCGCTCGTCGACGAAGGCGCGGGTCTCCAGCGACCACGCGAACGGCGACACCCACGACAAGCCGGTCTCACTGACGTCACCGACAGCCCGCACCAGGTACGTCGCACCCAGCACCGCCACACCGACGCCGACGGCGCCCCGGGCGTACTCGGTGACCTGCGCCGCCATCGTCGCGACCGCCATGAAGACCAGGCCGGCAGCCGCCATTGACATGGCATAGGTCAAAGAACCGGCTCCGTCGAGCCGATCGAGACTGGACAGGGCTGCCGCGGTCAGCAACCCGACGACGAGATTCAGCGCCGCTACCACCAGCAGCGTCGAGGCGGTAGCGGCATGCCGGCCCACGACACCCGACCGGACCAGCTCCGCGCGCCCGCTTTCCTCTTCGGCCCGCGTGTGCCGGATGACCAGGAACGTGCTCATGAGCGCGACCAGGATCACCGCGATGTAGAGCGACTCGTTCGCGACCATCGCACCGAACGTGTAGTTGTCCAGTCCGTATCCCGGCCCGTTGAAGGCGATGAAGATCGGGTTGTCCGCCAGCTCACTGCGGCTGTCGAGGTCGGCCTGCGTCGGATAGGTGTCCGAGTAGCTCTGCGCGACGCCGGCCAGAGACCCGACGATCGCCGCGATCCAGACCGGAATCCGCACCCGGTCCCGCCGCAGGATGAATCGGACGAGCGTGCCCGTGCCCGCAAATGCCTCGGCGCCGCAGCTGGAGCCGCGTTCCGGGCGCGACGTCATCATAGTTGTGGTGCTCATCGCCGGTCTCCGTTTCGGGCGCCGGTGGTGGCGAGGTCGTCGCCGTAGTGCCGCATGAACAGCTGCTCGAGAGTGGGCGGCTGGCTGGTCAGGCTGCGGATGCCGAGGCTGTGTAGATGACCCACGACGTCGCCGAGGTGTTCGGTGTCGACGTCGAACCGCACCCGCCCGTTGTCTGCATCGAGGTCGTGTACACCGTCGAGCCGGACCAACGAGTCCGCGGGACGGCTTGTCACCGCCTCGATCGAGGTGCGCGTCAGATGGCGTAGATCCTGCAACGTGCCGGACTCGACGATGCGGCCCTGCCGGATGATGGAGACTCGATCGGCCAGCGCCTCGACTTGGCCGAGAATGTGACTGGAGAGCAGCACCGTTCGCCCCTCTGCGCTGGCCTCCCGGATGCACTCCTGGAAGACAGCTTCCATCAAGGGGTCCAGCCCGGCAGTCGGCTCGTCGAGAATCAGCAGCTCGACATCGCTGGCCAACGCGGCCACGATGGCCACCTTCTGCCGATTTCCCTTCGAATACGTGCGCCCCTTCTTGGTGGGGTCGAGGCTGAACCGCTCACACAGCTGGTCGCGGCGGCGCCGGTCGAAGCCGTTGCGCAGCCTCGCCTGGAGGTCGATGGCCTCCCCGCCGGTCAGGTTCGGCCAGAGCTCCACGTCTCCCGGCACGTAGGCGAGCTGCCGGTGCAGTTCCACGGTGTGGTGCCAGGGGTCGCGGTCAAGCACCCGGGATTCACCGCCGTCGGCACGCAGCAGGCCCAGCAGGATACGGATGGCGGTGGATTTGCCTGCTCCGTTCGGGCCGAGGAATCCGTGCACCTCACCGGATTCGACATCAAGGTCGACGCCGTCGAGAGCTTGTGTCTTGCCGAACCGCTTGACCAGTCCTTTCACCGAGATCGCGCGTGTCATTGGCGGCCTCCTCCGATTTCTCACGTAGTACGACCCGGCGGCCGGCGTCCGGCATCGCTGAACCACGAAGATACCTTACTGTCGAGTCAGTAATCTACCGCCGGGATGGTAATTTACCCACCAGATAAGCTTGTGCACCGTTGCGGTCCGGCAGAACCACCTCGAGGAGGACGCGTGGAGATCGAAGACCCACCACGGCGGCGGGACGGACGCACCAGGGACACCCGGCAACGCATCCACGGCGTGGCTCTCGAACTGTTCCTGGAGAGGGGCTTCGCGCAGACCACCATGCAGGACATCGCCGACCGGCTAGGGCTGACAAAGGCCGCGCTGTACTACCACTTCCCGACCAAAAGCGATCTGATCCGCGCGGTGATCCAGCCCAGCATCGACGACGTCGAGCGCTTCCTGACAGAGGCCCGGGAACAGACCCTGCCTACGCGGGAGGTGCTGGAGCGCTTCTTCGACATCAACTACGCCAACCGCACGGTCTTCCTCGCCCTGACCCTCGACCCGTCCGGGCTCGCCGACGCCGATGCGGACAATTGGATACCTCGGCTGGCGGAGACCTTCCAGCAATTGCTGGCCGGGCCCGAAGCCACCACTGACCAGCGGATCCGGATCGTCATGGTGGCCAACGGCCTCAGCCGGGCCGCAACTCTGCTCACCGACATCCCGCATGACGAGCTTCGGGCCACCGCCGTCGGTATCGCGCTGCAGAGCCTCGAGGCGCCGCCCGTTCACGCGTCGAGCAAACCACCGACGGCGTAGCTGGCCGCCTCTTCAATACGCTGTGAAGGCGGTCCGGCCCAGGCAACCCTGCCGTTGAAGACCCGTGGCCATCCGAGACCATCGCGGGAATCGTCGAGGGCCACATCGGCCAGCATCGGCCGGAGACCGTAAGTACCCGCCGGTGATTCCCCTCCAGGATGCGTAGCCGTTCTCACGTCAGGCCGGTGGCCGGCGAAGCAGCCAGTCCCAGAATCTCCGGCGCGGATGACGCGCTCTGATAGTGCCGGACTTCACCTTGCCGTTGACCCTCAGGGTCGTTGAGCCGGGCTCTGGGCGCCCCGCGACGCGGTTGACCAGGCTTCCGCTCGAGCTGGTGACGTTGTCCATATCCACGCTCCAGCCACGCGGCACGGTCAGGATCACCGAGCCGGAGGTCGCAACCGCTTCAACCGTCACCTCTCGATGTGTGCACACGGCTTGGGTGAAATCGATCCTGATGGTGCCAGAGGTGCATTCCGCCACGATCGTGGGCGGGACCGTCCAATAGCCGTCTTTTCGTAGCGAGCCGCTCTGGGTCTTGAGGCTCAGCGAGCGAGTGTCCGGAACGACGGGGGCGGCAGAGAGGTCAGCGGTGACTACCTCGAGTTCGGCGTGGGTCTTAGCCGCGTAAGTCGCGGCCAGCCGCTCGTCCAGCTCGCTGAGATCGAGCCGGCCGTCTGCCACAGCGGATCGCAGCTGCTCAGCCACGTCCTCACGATCTCCGTCGGATGCCCGCACGGCACGTGGCGGCAGGAAATCGGGCGCATCCGTCATCGTCGCTCCAGTGATCCGTTCCGTCAGCTATCAACGAGCATAAACGCCGGCTGATCTACAACGGTTCGCCACCACACCACGTAATGAAGACCCGAGCCTACCTACCGGGCAACACTCGCATGGCCCGCCGCTCCTCCGGTGTAGTGCCACCCCACACGCCGTGGTCCTGCCCGGTCTCGAGCGCGTAGGCCAGGCACTCGGCATCGACCCGGCATTGCGCACAGATCCTCTTCGCCGCATCGATCTGGTCCAAGGCCGGGCCGACGGATCCGATCGGGAAGAAGACCTCCGGGTCGGTCTTGCGGCATCTGGCCCAGCTCATCCATTCAGGGCGCTCTGTCAACGCAGCGGCACTTCGGTCAGCCGCGGTCCTCTGGATGTGGATCACCCCCTTGCCTTTCTGTCGCCGAGCGGTTCAACCGGTCCGCGGCGGGCCAGCCACGGCCGGGCAAATTGACACCAAACTACGACAGACCGTAGCACTACGCGACGTAGTAGTGCTACGGGAAGGTCGGCCCACTGGGCAGCCGCCCAGTTCAGGGCCAGCTAGCATGCCCAGGCCACTAGAATGACCCGCGTGATGGCGCGATGAATTGGCAGATGTTCGGCGAGGCTTTCGTCACGCTGTTCGTCATCATGGATCCGCCCGGCACCGTACCCATCTTCCTCGCCCTGACCGGCGCGCAGCAGGCCTCCGCCACGCGCAACCGGGCAGCCTGGGTCGCCGTCGCCGTAGCCCTCGGCGTCATCGTCACCTTCGCGCTGTTCGGCCAGGCCATCCTCGACTATCTCGGCATCAGCCTGCCGGCTCTGCAGACCGCGGGCGGGCTGCTGCTGTTGCTGGTGGCGTTACAGCTGCTCACTGGCGCCTTGGACGACCCCGACGCACCGGCCAGCGGCAACGTAGCGATGGTTCCACTAGGAACCCCGCTGCTGGCCGGGCCCGGCGCTATCGTCGCCACCATGGTGTTCGTCCAGCGCTCCGACGAACCAGCCGACTACCTCGCCGTCGCGGCCGCTATCCTCGCGGTTCATCTATTGCTATGGATCTTCATGCGATACAGCACGGTCGTCATCCGCGTACTCCGGGAATCCGGGATCCTGCTGGTGAGCCGGATAGCCGGACTGCTCCTCGCGGCGATCGCCGTCCAGCTGGTCGCGGACGCCGTCCGAGCCTTCATCGACGGTGCCGGCTGAGCCGCCCCGGCCGCAAGACGAGCACACCGGCCAGGTGCGGACGCGAGCTCAGCCGGGGCTCGGAATGGCGTCTCAGCGCTCCGGATCCAGGCGCGGCGCGTTGCGCTTGAGCTGCCAGCACACGGCGCCGCCCACGAGCGCACCAGTCACCATCATCATGCCGAGGAATGACAGCACCATTCCCCACCACATCACGATCACGTCTTCGGCATCCGTCACTCCTCGGATGAAGAGCAGCATTCCCACGACGAAGGCGACCACTCCGAAGATGCCCGCACTCCACAGCCACGGGTTCGGCGACTTGCCAGGATCCCGCGAATTGCCGGTGTCCCGCGATCTGGTGAATTTGAGGTCCCGCAGCAGCGGTGTGTGCGGCTCTTCAGCGGATCGGAGACCGGGCTCCTCGGGCGCCGCCGATTCGTCAGCATTGGTCATCGTCGCTGCCTGCTTTCCTGGTAGTGGCGAAGGTGGTGAGCGGAAGACCGAAAGCGCCGAACAGTGCAGGATCGCCGAAGTTGACGACGTGCCGCACTGCTTCCTTTGACAGCTCGAGTAGCTACAGCGCGACTGCCTCGAACGTGCCCTGGTGATCACGATGATAGACGCCGAAAGCAGCCTGGCCGTTCGCTGCTGTCGGGATCATCAGCAGGTCTCCCGGCCCGGCCTGGCATTGGGTGGCAAGCAGCCGGCCGATGTCCTCATGGATCAACCACTCGACTAGTGGCTGACGTGTTACGCGGTTCCGCGGCGACATTCCGCGCACACGACCTGATCGACGAGTACCGGCTCATGATCTACCCGGTGACTACGCGGACAGTAGCATGGCGGCCCCGACGATCCCGGCCGCCATGAACAGGCCGACGGCGGCGTTCGCGGCGAACGGGTACCGCTCCGCCAGCGGCACTGCCCTGGGGAATCTACGGCCGAGCTGCTTGGCGGTCACCGTCCGCTCCAGTTCGTGCGGCGAGACACCGAGCCACCGGACCAACTGCCGCATGTCGTCGGGCGTCCAGTGCGGCGTCTTCAGCCGGGCTATCAGCCGCTCACGGCCATCGAGCAAGAGCAGATTCCGGTGTGCCTGACTGCCCGACGGCGCCGCCACCCGCACGCTCACGACGGTGGAGATATCGCTTCGCGCTCGCTTGCGGGGCCAGCCGATCGGCCGGACCGCACGGATGTGGGTCGGGCTCACGACGATGCGCTCGCGGTGCAGAAACTGGGCTACTGCTGCCAACGCCAGGGCAGCGACGCTGGCCGCCATGACACCGACGACACCGTTACGGACCACCAGCAATGCGCCAAGTGCCCCGAAGAGCACCGGAGTGCTCTTCACCAGCCTCCGGTAACTCTGCCCCGACGGAACGAGCACCCGCTCGGAGGGCGCAATCGCTCGTTCGGACATATGGCCGATCATAGAAGGAGCAAGGCGGGGCTGGCTACGGCGAGAATCCGCGAGCGCACCACGGGGTCGGCCCGGGTTGGGCGGCGCTGAGTTCAGCCGGCGCTTTCGCTGCGGTATTCAGAGACCTGCACCCTGACCTCGCGGATCTGGGCCAAGACCTTTGTGCGCAACTCTTCTGGCGCGTGCTCGCACGCACATGAACGCGCCAGCACGGCTCGCACCGCACGCTCGAGATCGTACATCGACAAACAACCTCCACAATCGTGCAGATGAGCTTCGATCTCCTCGTAGCTCAACGCACGATCGTCCAGCTCACGATCGAGAAACGCATACACCCGGTCGAGCACTTCGGTGCAGTCGACATCGTCGTCGTCGCAACTCATGACACTCCAGCACCCCCTGGTCCGGAATCGCCCACCGGCACGAGTCCCCGGTCTCGCGCATAGTCTTCCAACAACTCCCGAAGCTGACGGCGTCCCCGGTGCAGCCTCGACATCACCGTCCCGATCGGGGTACCCATGATGTCGGCGATTTCCTTGTACGGGAAGCCTTCGACGTCAGCCAGGTACACCGCGATGCGGAATTCTTCCGGAATCTGCTGCAGCGCGTCCTTGACATCCGAATCCGGTAGATGTGCCAAAGCTTCGGCTTCGGCGGAAAGCAAGCCGGTCGAGGTGTGTGCCTCGGCCCGGGCCATCTGCCAGTCCTCGATCTCTTCGGTGGCGCTCTGCTGCGGTTCGCGCTGCTTCTTCCGGTACGAGTTGATGAATGTGTTAGTCAGGATCCTGTACAGCCATGCCTTGAGGTTGGTGCCCTCTTTGAACTGGTGGAACGACGCATACGCTTTGGTGAACGTCTCCTGAACCAGATCTTCGGCATCGCTGGCGTTGCGGGTCATCCGCAATGCTGCCGAGTAAAGTTGATCAAGGAAGGGCAGTGCGTCACGCTCGAAGCGTTCCGCACGCTGCTCGGCAGTCTCTATCGCGGCCATCGTGTTCGATGGTATCGGCGTGACCGCAGGCGCCGCCTTCCAGTCCCTCCACTCCTTGGTGGTGGCCACTTTCGGTCCAGGCGCTTGCAGGCAAGCCGTGCCAGATGCACTCACGAGGTCAGACCCTCCCTGACTCGTTGGCTACGTCGGTTTTGCGACGGCGGCACCATCGGGGAGATGTGCCCGTCAGCAGCATCAACCAAGCAACGGCTCGATGAATTCCCGCACCGCGGCCACGACCGATTCGGTCGCCGCGGCCTGGCTGTGCGCCTTGGGCACGCTGAGGCCGTGGTCGGCATGGGCAACGGTACGCAGGGAGAACGGACCGTCGGGAAACTCGTCGGGCCGGCCGAAGGTGTCGCGCTCCCCTTGCACTACCAACGTGGGCACGCCGGCATCGAGGAGTTCAGGAAGCCGTGATCTTTCCGGCTTGCCGGGTGGGTGCAGAGGGAAAGACAGCGCCACGACGGCCGCCGCTCCCACTGCTTGAGCTGTTCTGCAGGCTACTCGCGCGCCGGAGCTGCGTCCTCCGACGACCACCGGGAGGTCTCGAGGCACCGCCTCGAGGACGGCCGCCCAAGCCCGGTCGAGAACAGGCGGCCGGGGCGGGAGTCGCTTTCCCGCAACCCGATAAGGCTGTTCGACGCGGACCACCGTGATTCCTTGTTCCGGCAGCCGATCAGCCAGCGCAGCGAGATCACGTGCCGCGATGCCGCCACCAGCACCGTGCCCAAGCACCAGTCGCAGCCGCGCGCCTGGCGCGTCGTCGATCCAGAGGCGGGCCACACCCTCCGGAGTCTGCACCGTCTGCTCCGTACTCATGCGGATATCTCACCACGGTTATGGCAAGAGGCGGCATCTGGTCACCGACCCGGCGCTCGGCCTGGATGTCAGCGCCATCTGGCAAGCTGAAGAGTATGTGCGGACGCTACGTAGTCAGCCAGAGCGCCGATGATCTGGCCGAGGAGTTCGGGGTCGACCGAATCGATGTCCACGAGCGGGTCGAACCTGACTACAACGTCGCCCCCACCAAGAACTCACCGACGGTGCTGGCGCGCCCACCGCGAGACGCCAAGGACGCCGATCCGGTCCGGCAACTGCGAAACCTGAAGTGGGGCCTGGTTCCATCCTGGGCAAAGGATCCGAAGATCGGCAATCGGATGATCAACGCCCGCGCCGAGACCGTTCACGAGAAGCCGGCCTTCCGTCGCGCGTTCGCGACCAGACGCCTGATCATCCCCGTTTCCGGGTTTTACGAATGGTTCCCCACCCAGGATCTCACCACTGCCGGCAAGCCCGTCAAACAACCGTTTTACCTACGCCCGAAGGCTGGACAAGCGCTCGCGCTCGCGGGAATCTACGAGTTCTGGCGTGACCGCGAGAAGCCGGACGACCCCGATGCGTGGCTCACCACGTTCACGATCATCACGACGAACGCCACTGACGATATCGGGCACATTCATGACCGCATGCCCATGACCGTGCACCGAGACAACTGGCAGAACTGGCTCGACCCACGGATCAACGATCCCGCCAACATCCGCGACCTCATGGCTCCCCCGCCCCCGGGCAGCTTGGACGTGTACCCCGTCTCCAAAGCGGTGAACAACGTCAAGAACAACGGCCCCCAGCTCATCGACCCGCTGCCGCCGACGCACTGACGACAAGGACGCCACGGCCGCACATGACTGTTTTCTATCGCGCGCCCCTGACAGCACCCATTCGGCGCTGTTTCGTGGTAGGCAGGAAGTATGAGTCTCGTCCGCCTGATTGCGCGTCCCATGCTGGCGTCGATCTTCATCGTGCAAGGGTTCAAGAACTTCCGAGATCCCGAGCCGCTGGTCCCACAGACCAAGTCGCTCGTCGACAAGTTCGGCCCGTTGCTTGAAGAGAATGCTCCCAGCGTGCCGACCGACCCGAAGCAACTCGTCCGGATCAACGCCGCTACCCAGTTCGGTGCCGGCCTCGCGCTCGCCACCGGGAAGTTCCCCCGGCTGGCCGCTGCCGTCCTCGCCAGTTCGCTGGTGCCGACCACGGCCGCCCGCTATCCGTTCTGGGAGACCGAGGACCCGGAGGTGCGCAGCGAGCAACGTCTGCATGCGCTCAAGAACGCCGGACTCGTCGGTGGGCTGATGCTGGCCAGCGTCGACACCGAGGGCAAACCTGGCCTGAGCTGGCGGGCCAAACGTGCTGCGGACAAAGCCAAACACGCCACCAAGTCCACCAAGCGCAAGGCCCAGAAGGCAGCGTCGAAGGCCAAGCCCTGAGCCTCGGCTAGCGCACCAAACGCGTCAGCTCGGCACGGTCGACAACAACTGGCGGGCGGCAGCTCGGGCGTGACCTATCGCGTCTGGCACGCCGCCCGCGGTCCACATCGTCAGGGCGCCCTCTTGCAGGATCGCCAGCTGTGTCCCGAGCTCAGCGGAGATGCCGTCGGCGAAGCCTGCCTCGCGCAGCAATCGGGCGTAGAGTTCGCACGTCCACTTCTTCTCCGCCCTGATCACCGCTTCCCCCGGGTGGTCAGCTCCGCCGATCTCCGCGAAGGCGTTGATGAAGGCACAGCCCCGGTTGAGCGTCGCGTTCCATTCCGCCAGCGCGTCGAGCACAGCGAGCACACTCCGGGTCGCGGCCGCGCTGACTCCGTCTTCGCCGTCATTCGCGTCCGCTCGCCCGGCGAGGTAATCCAGGACGAACCGCTGCCACCGGTCGGCACGTCGCTGCAGATAGAGGGCGACCAGGACGTTCTTGGAGCCGAACCTGTCGTAGAGCGTCTTCTTCGTGGTCCCGGCCGCCTCCGCGATCGCGTCGACGCCGACCGCGTGAATGCCGTACTCATAGAAGAGCTGGCTGGCCGCGTCGAGCAGTCGCTGCCCGGCCGGGGTCAACCGAGTGTGGTCCAGCTGTGAGCGTTTCTCCGCGGGCCGCCGACGGACTCCCGCGATCGGCACATAGGACGTATCCGCCATTGCCTGCTCCTCTGTTACCCGGGGCCACTCTCGACTACGAAATAGACCGACCGGTGTGGTTACACACCAGTATGACTCCTGCCGTCAAGTGCCAACGAACCCGTGCTCTAAGCGGTACCGCGTGGCCGGGCCAAGTTGCTGGCGGGCAACAACCTAGGTGACCGGCTCACTGATCAGCGTGCGTGCCTCCGTGGCGGCCGACCGGATCTCATCGGCGGCTTGGTCGTCCGGCTTCGTCTGTGAGTCGCGCTCCGCCGTGACCCGCTCGTTGTAGATATCCACCTCGCGAGCGATCTGTGCGGCGTCCCACCCCAGGGTCTCCGCCATCAGCTCCGCGACCGGCTCCGCGGCATCGAGCCCGCGGTGCGGGTACTCGATAGAGATCCGGGTGCGCCGGGTCAGGACGTCCTCGAGGTGCAGTGCCCCTTCCTCGCGCACCCCGTAGACGACCTCGACCTTCAGATAATCCGCCGCGCCCGGCAGCGGCTCGAGAAGGTCGGGCCGGTCCACCGCGAGCGCCAGGACGTCGTGCACCATCGAGCCGTAGCGATCCAGCAGGTGCCGCATCCGGTAGGGGTGCAGGCCGTGCTCGGATGCGAGTTGGTCGGCTTGGTTGACCAGTGCGTGGTAACCGTCCGCACCGAGCAACGGCACCTTGTCCGTGATAGACGGCGCGATGCGACCACGGAGGTCGGCGGCCGCGGCATCGATGGCATCGGCGGCCATGACCCGGTAGGTCGTGTACTTACCACCCGCGATGGACACCATGCCGGGCGCCGGGCGGGCCACGGCGTGCTCGCGAGAGAGCTTGGAGGACTCGTCGCTCTCGCCGGCCAGCAGCGGGCGCAGGCCGGCGTAGACGCCCTCGATGTCGTCATGGGTCAGCGGGGTGGCCAGCACGGCGTTGACGTGATCGAGGATGTAGTCGATGTCAGCGCGAGTAGCCGCCGGGTGAGCGAGATCGAAGTTCCAGTCGGTGTCGGTGGTGCCGATGATCCAATGCCCCCGCCACGGGATGATGAACAGCACCGACTTCTCGGTGCGCAGGATCACTCCGGACTCCGAGGCGATCCGGTCTCGGGGCACCACGATGTGCACGCCCTTGCTGGAACGCACCCGGAACCGCCCCCGCGTGCCCGCGAGCCGTTGCATCTCATCGGTCCAGACCCCGGTGCAGTTGACCACCACGTCACATGTGACATCGAGTTCGTCGCCACTCTCGATGTCGCGGACCCGCACTCCGCTGATCCGGTCCGCCTCGCGCAGGAAACCGACCACCTGGGTAGATGTGCGCACGACGGCCCCGTAATGGGCAGCGGTGCGGGCGACAGTCAGGGTGTGCCGGGCGTCGTCGGCCCACGCGTCGTAATACCGGATTCCACCGATCAATGCGTCTCTGCGCAACCCCGGCACCAGCCGGAGCGCGCCGGAGCGTGTCAGGTGTTTCTGGCCCGGAACCGACCGCGAGCCACCCATGGAGTCATACAGGAAGAGTCCGCTGGCCGTGTACGGACGCTCCCAAAGCCGGCGCGTCAGCGGATAGAGAAAGCTCACGGGCTTCACCAGGTGCGGCGCCAGCCGGTTGAGCATGAGCTCACGCTCGCGCAGCGCCTCCCGGACCAGACCGAACTCGAACTGCTCCAGGTAACGCAGACCGCCGTGGAAAAGCTTGCTCGACCGGCTGGACGTACCAGCGGCCAGGTCGCGGGCTTCCACGAGGGCCACGCGGAGACCTCGGGTAGCGGCGTCGAGCGCGGCCCCGGAGCCAACCACGCCACCGCCGATGACAACGACGTCGAACTGTTCTTCAGCCAGGCGTTGCCAATTCCGGATCCGCTGCTGCGGGCTGAGCCGGCCAGCCCGCTCACTCTGACGTCCATCTGTACTGTGCGCGGCCACGTCGACCTCGCCTCCTCGCGAGTCCGTTGTCATCCGGTCCAACCTACCCGTTGATTCGGTTGATCACGTAGACAGTCAAACATTCCGAGAGTAAGTTGCCAGATAGCTCGGAGGACTACTCAGACCCACGGCAACGACGCCGGGGCACCCCCGGTGGCCGAACGTGTTCGGACGCGTTGCCACGCCATGGAGGGGGACGTCACATGGAGCATCTGGACTTCTTCGAAATCGTCTACTGGGAAATCCTCGGCACCGGCATGCTCGTCCTGCTGGGCTGCGGTGTCGTCGCCAACGTCGTGCTACCTAAGAACAAAGGCAACATGGACGGGCCGTTGCGGGGCAACTGGCTACTCATCAACTTCGGATGGGGGCTGGGTGTCTTCTCCGGTGTCTACGTCGCCGCGCAATCCGGCGCCCACATCAACCCCGCGGTCACTTTCGGGCTCGCCGTCGAGGGCACGACGGAATGGTCCGACGTCCCGGCGTACTTTCTCGGCCAGTTGACCGGGGCGATCCTCGGCGCCGTGGTGATGTTCCTCGCTTACAAGCTGCAATTCGATGCCGGCGAAGACCCAGGGTTGAAGCTCGCGGTGTTCTCCACCGGCCCGGAGGTCCGCAACTACGGCTGGAACTTCATCACCGAGGTTGTCGGCACCTTCGTTCTCGTCTTCGTCGTGCTGTCCTTCGGACCGCACCCGATCGACATCGGACCGCTGGCCGTGGCTCTTCTGGTGGTCGGTATCGGCGCTTCCCTCGGTGGCCCCACGGGCTACGCCATCAACCCGGCCCGTGACCTCGGACCACGTATTGCGCACGCGTTCCTGCCGATCAAGGGCAAAGGGGCGAGTGACTGGGGGTATTCCTGGGTACCCATTGCCGGACCCCTCGTCGGCGGTGCTCTCGCCGGTCTTCTCGGTGCCGCCGTGTTCTGATGGGCATGCGCAGGCTCACGCACGTAATCGCATATCCGCAACATGAGGAGCACCCATGGCTCAGTACGTAGCCGCAATCGACCAAGGCACTACATCCACACGGTGCATGATCTTCGATCACTCCGGCAACGTGGTGGCGGCAGATCAACGCGAACACCAGCAGATTTTCCCGCGAGCCGGCTGGGTCGAGCACGATCCCGAGGAGATCTGGCGTAACACTCGTGAGGTCTGCGCCGGAGCGCTTGCCACCGCTGACCTGGTCACCGAAGACGTCGTGGCCGTCGGCATCACCAACCAGCGCGAGACCGCGGTGGTGTGGGACCGCACCACCGGCAAGCCCGTCTACAACGCCATCGTCTGGCAGGACACCCGGACCGACAAGATCGTCGACGAGCTCGGCCAGCTCGGTGGCGGCCAGACGAGGTACCACGCTTCCACCGGCCTGCCCCTGGCCACGTACTTCTCCGGGCCGAAGGTCAAGTGGATTCTCGACAACGTCGAAGGCGCCAGGGACAAGGCTGAGGCCGGTGATCTGCTATTCGGCAACATCGACACGTGGGTGCTGTGGAACGCCACCGGCGGACCCGACGGCGGGGTGCACGTGACCGACCCCACAAATGCATCCCGGACCCTGCTGATGGATCTCGACACGCTGACGTGGAACGAGCAGAACGCAGCCGACATGGGCATCCCGATGTCGATGCTGCCGGAAATCCGTTCCTCCTCCGAGGTCTACGGCCATGTCCGGGCGCGCGGCGCCTTCGCCGGACTGCCGCTGGCGGGCATCCTCGGTGACCAGCAGGCTGCCACGTTCGGCCAGGCCTGCCTCGAGGTGGGCGAAGCCAAGAACACGTACGGCACGGGGAACTTCGTCCTGCTGAACACCGGCACCGAGAAGGTGATGAGCGAGAACGGACTGCTCACTACCGTCTGTTACAAGATCGGCGACAACGACACCGTATACGCCCTCGAAGGATCCATCGCGGTCACCGGCTCGCTGGTGCAATGGCTACGCGACAACCTCGGTCTCATCGGCAGCGCCGCGGAGATCGAGCAGCTCGCCGACAGCGTCGAGGACAACGGCGGGGTGTACTTCGTGCCGGCCTTCTCGGGTCTGTTCGCGCCCTATTGGCGATCCGATGCCCGCGGCGCCATCGTCGGGCTCACCCGCTACGTCAACAAGGGCCACCTAGCCCACGCCGTGCTCCAGGCAACGGCCTTCCAGTCCCTCGAAGTCATCGATGCGATGAACGCCGACTCCGGTGTCCCGCTGAAATCGCTGAAGGTCGACGGCGGCATGGTCGGCAACGAACTGCTCATGCAGTTCCAGGCCGACATCCTCGGCGTGCCGGTGATCCGTCCCGTCGTGGCCGAGACGACTGCCCTGGGCGCCGCCTACGCCGCCGGCCTGGCGGTGGGGTTCTGGGAGACAGAGGAGGACATCCGCACCAACTGGGCCCAGGACAAGCAGTGGGATCCGCAGATGGACCAGAACGAACGCGACAAGCAGTACCGCAGATGGAAGAAGGCTGTGACCAAGACCTTCGACTGGGTCGACGAAGAAACCGACTGAGAAGCCGCGACATATCCACCTCGCCGGCCCCGGCGGCGGTGGTGGTCATCTGATCGTTATCGGTCCATATACCGGACACCGGTAAGCTGAGAACCGATGACTGACACGATCGCGCCCTTGTGGCCTGCACCAACCGTCTCCGAGCCGGTGCGGGCCACTGTTCGCCTGCCAGGCTCTAAGTCCGTGACCAACCGCGCGCTGATTCTCGCTGCGCTAGCCGATTCGCCGTCGGTGCTCCACAAACCGCTTGTGGCCCGAGACACTCGGTTGATGGCCACGGCCCTGCGCGTGCTCGGAACCGGCATCGACGCGCAGGAGGATCGCTGGCTGGTCACTCCCGCCGCCCTGGATGGCGGTTCGCATGTGGACTGCGGACTGGCCGGGACCGTGATGCGTTTCGTACCGCCGGTAGCGGCTCTCGCAAATGGTGATGTCAGTTTCGACGGGGACCCCCATGCGCGAGAGCGCCCGATGGACGCGGTGATCAACGCGATGCGTGCCCTTGGCATCGGCATCTCCGCCACCGGATCCCGCGGCCGGCTGCCGTTCACGGTGCACGGCACCGGCAGCGTTCCAGGCGGCGAAGTCACCATGGACGCCTCCGCCTCGTCGCAGTTCGTCACCGCTCTGCTGCTCGCTGGGGCGCGCTATGAGCAAGGCGTCGTCGTGAAGCACACCGGAAAGCCGATCCCGTCCACCCCGCACATCGAAATGACACTCACCATGCTCAGGGAGCGCGGCGTGCGGGTCGACAGCTCCGTCCCGAACGTCTGGCGGGTCCGTCCCGGGACGCTCCACGGCCTCGAGACGGTCATCGAGCCCGACCTCTCCAACGCTGCTCCGTTCCTCGCCGCGGCGCTCGTCACCGGCGGGAGCGTCCGGGTGCCGGACTGGCCGGAATCCACGAATCAGCCGGGCGACACGCTGCGGGACCTACTCACCCGCATGGGTGCTACCTGCGTGCTCGACGACGGGCTCACCGTAGACGGCGGCTCCGTCGTGCACGGCATCGACGCGGATCTCCACGACGTCGGAGAGCTCACCCCTGTGCTCGCGGCCGTCGCCGCGCTGGCCCAGGACACATCTCACCTGCGTGGCATCGCCCATTTGCGCGGTCATGAGACCGACCGGCTGAAGGCGCTGGCCACCGAGATCAACGGCTTGGGCGGTGACGTGGTCCAGACCAGCGACGGCCTCACGATCCATCCGCGCCCGCTCCACGGCGGTGTCTTCCACAGCTATGACGACCACCGGATGGCCCAGGCCGGTGCGGTGCTGGGCCTGGCGGTTCCCGGCGTCCAGGTGGAGAACATCGCCACCACTGCCAAGACCTTGCCCGCCTTCCCTGAGATGTGGGCCGCCATGCTCGAGATGGAGCGGGCAGCGTGAGCCGTCGGCGGTCTCCGGCGTCGTACGACGAGAGCGACGTCAGAGTCCGCCCGGGTCGCGGTTCGCGGCCGCGCAGCAAGATCCGGCCGGCTCATCGCAATGCCGTTCCAGGCACGGTCGTCGCGGTCGACCGAGGCCGATACACCTGCGTGACCCAAGACGACGAACGCACCGTGATCGCCATGACCGCGCGTGAACTCGGCCGCAAGGCGGTGGTGGTCGGAGACCGGGTGGGCCTCGTTGGCGATGTCTCGGGGCGGGACGACACCCTCGCGCGCATCGTCCGGGTCCACGCTCGGACCACCACGTTACGTCGCTCGGCCGATGATGAGGACCCTGTCGAGCGGGTGATCGTCGCCAACGCCGAACAGTTGATGATCGTCACCTCGGTCACCGACCCGGAGCCGCGGCCCCGGCTGATCGATCGCTGCCTGGTCGCCGCCTACGATTCCGGCATGACGCCCTTTCTGTGCGTCACGAAGTCCGACCTCGAAGACCCTGCGAAGCTCCGCGATGCCTACGCGCCACTGGATGTGCCGATCATCGTCACAGGCTGGGATGACGACACCGGGCTCGACCGGCTTCGGGAGGCTCTGCACGACCGGACCAGCGTGCTGGTAGGTCATTCCGGTGTCGGAAAGTCGACGCTCGTCAACACGATAGTGCCGGGTGCGGGTCGCGCGATCGGCAATGTCAACATCGTGACGGGACGCGGGCGGCACACCTCCACCAGCGCGGTTGCCCTGCGGGTCCCCGAGGGCGGCTGGGTGATCGACACCCCCGGCATCCGCTCGTTCGGGCTTGCACACGTCGATCCCGCCGAACTCATCGAAGCGTTCTCCGACTTGGCAGCGGCCACGGATGAGTGTCCCCGAGGATGCACCCACGGCGAGTCGGAGCCCGAATGCGCGCTCGACGACGCCGTACGTGCCGGCGGCCTCGACCCGGCACGCGTCGATTCGTTCCGGCGGCTGCTGGCCAGCCGTGAGCGGCAGAGCGGCGACTGAGAGTGCGGTTTGTCGGCCGTGGTAGGGGCGCGGGCCCGCCCCGAGGCGCTAAGGTCTGGACGTGGCCCATGATGATGATCTCCGGTTCGCCCATGTCCTCGCCGACGACGCCGACGCCCAGACCCTGGGCCGGTTCCGCGCCGCGGATCTGAAGGTCGACACCAAAGCCGACCACACCCCCGTATCCGACGCCGACCGCGCCACGGAGGAGGCGATCCGCCGTACCCTGTCCCGCGCCCGGCCCCGGGACGGCATCGTCGGCGAGGAGTTCGGCAACGAGGGTTACGGCGCGCGCCGGTGGGTCATCGATCCGATCGACGGCACCAAGAACTACGTCCGCGGCGTTCCCGTGTGGGCCACGCTGATCGGCCTCATGGTCGAGGACGAGGTTGTGGCCGGCGTCGTGTCCGCGCCGGCGCTGAACCGTCGTTGGTGGGCCGCTAAAGGCACCGGCGCCTGGACCGGCCGTTCCCTGTCGTCGGCCAGCCGCTGCAGGGTCTCCGACGTCGACAAGCTGGGCAACGCTTCGCTCTCCTATTCAGACCTCGCGGAGTGGGAAGAGCACGGACGGCTGGACGAGTTCCTGGATCTCACCAGAGCATGCTGGCGCACCAGAGCGTACGGCGACTTCTGGTCCTACATGCTGCTCGCCGACGGCGCGGTCGACATCGCGGCCGAGCCAGAGCTCGAGCTGTACGACATGGCTGCGCTGGTGCCCATCGTGCAAGAGGCCGGCGGACGATTCACCGGGCTGGACGGCGTCCCTGGCCCACACAGTGGTGATGCCCTGGCCACCAACGGCCCCTTGCACGATGAAGTGCTGGCCCGCCTCCAGGTGCACTAGGGTCACGGACCGGAAGTCCGGCGCCTAGCTGTGTTCCGGGTCGTCGGGCGACCGTTCACCGATGGACGGATTCAGCTTCATCCGGATCGCCGAGGCGGGCTCTACGCAGCAGTATCGTCACGACAACGGCGGTGACCGCGAGCGCGGCGGCGCCTACGCCGGCTGTGACGTTGAAACCGCGCACGAACGCATCGCCGGCTCCCCGGCTGACTTCCGCGGCCAAGTCCGGTGGGAGGTGCTCCGCCGCCGCGAAGGCAGCCCCGAGTGTCCCCTGGGCCGCCTGTGCCACCGACTCAGGCACCGCGGATGGCATGGTGTCGCTGATCCTGCTGGTGTAGACGGCGCCGGCGATACTGCCGAGGGTTGCGATACCGAGCGCGCCGCCGAACTCCGAGCCGGTTTCGTTCATTGCGGCAGCGGTACCCGCGTTCTCCGGGGGCGCGGTAGCGACGACGAGATTGATGGCCAACGGCAACGCCAGTCCCATGCCAAAGTTCAGGGTGCCGTACCCGAGGAGCAGCGACGCCACGCCGTCATCCAGGTCCAGCTGAGTGAGCAGGGCGAATCCGGCACCGGCGACAGCCAGGCCAGTTCCCACGACGTAGCCGGGCCGGATCCAGCGCACTATGGCAGTACCAATCGCGACGCCGGCGATGAGCAGCCCGACCAGCGGAAGCATCCACAACGCGGCGGTGAACGGCCGGTAGCCGAGGATGAGCTGAAGGTACTGGACCGCGAGCATTCCGACGCCGGCACTAGCCAGCACCAGCATCATGTTCGCCCCGATCGACGCGGAGAAGGCACGGTGGCCGAACAGCCGTACGTCGATCAGCGGCTCGGCCAGTGTCCGCTGGCGGCGGACGAACATGTAGCCGATGCCCAGCCCGGCGACGATGGCCCCGGCCGCCCAGGGATCCCAGCCGTCTGCAGCGAGCTTCTTCAAACCCCAGATCATCGCCAGCACCGCACTCACCGACAGCGCCACGCTGACGAGGTCGAACCGGCTGGGTCCCGGCTCCTTGAACTCCGGGAGCAGCAGCGGCGCCAGCACCAGGAGTAATGCCATCACGGGAAGATTGACGAGGAAGACAGATCCCCACCAGAAGTGCTCGACGAGCATCCCGCCGAAGATGGATCCGAGCGGAAATCCGGCGCTGAAGGCACCCGTCCACACGCCGATGGCGGTGCGCCGCTGATCCGCATCGAGAAACATGTTGCGGATCAGCGCCAGCGTCGAGGGGGCTAGCGTCGCTCCCCCGAGGCCCAGCAAGGCGCGTGCGACGATGAGCATCTCGGCGCTCGTGGAATACGCCGCCATGACCGATGCCGCGCCGAAGGCCACTGCCCCGATCATCAGTAACCTTCGCCGACCGATCCGGTCGCCGAGCGTGCCCATGGTCAGCAAGAGACCTGACATGAAGAACCCGTAGATATCCATGATCCACAGCTGCTGGGTGGCTGTGGGCTCCAGGTCGGCGCTCATCCATGGCACGGCCATGAACAGCACCGACAGATCCATGGCGGCCAGCAGCGCGGGAAGCGTAAGCACTGCCAGGCCGACCCATTCCTTTGGCCCGGCTCGAGAGATGGATGTGTTCGCCATGGCTCGAACTATACAAACGTCTTATACGTGTGCCTAATACGAGCGTATAGGCTAGAGTTGGTCCCCATGGGGCACCGTGAAGATCTACTCGAAGGAGCCAAGCGCTGCCTGCACGAGAAGGGGTACGCACGCACTACCGCCCGCGACATCGTGGCGGCCTCCGGCACCAATCTCGCGTCGATCGGCTACCACTTCGGGTCCAAGGAAGCCCTGCTCAACGCTGCCTTGATCGAGGCCATCACCGACATGGGCAATGAGCTGATCAGGACCAGCACCAAGGACATGGCCGGGCCGCGTGCGGCCGACCTGGCCCGCGGCTGGGACAAGGTCATCGCCAGATTCGCCGAGTATCGCCCATTGCTGGTCGCTCAGCTCGAGGCGTGGGCTCAGCTTGAACGTTCACCAGAGCTTCGAGAAGAGCTGGCCAACCGGTACGAACAAGACCGAGCGATGGGAGTAGAGGTCGCACAGCAGGCGGTCCCCTCCCTCGACGAGCGCACCGCGCGAGCATTGGCAGCCGTCACCAGCGCTATCGCCGACGGACTCGTTGTTCAGTGGCTACTCGACCCGGAACGGGCACCCGACGGATCGGAACTGGTTCTCGGACTTCAGGCACTGACGAGCGTGCTCACCGGCACACCCTCGACGGACACCCCCGCGCCGGGCGATAGCGTCGAAAGTAGCGGCACGTAGGCCGGCACACCCTCTTCTGACGTGCCGGACGACCCTCCACCGGAAGGCACGTGCGGCGCGGGCCACTGATAGCCGCGGGCCGGGTACGAGTATCCCTTCATGCGAATTGGATCGACATCCGCAAAAACGGACTAGATTCCTTTACGCACCATTTCGGCCGCCAATATTCGCTAATCAAACGGAACCCCGTCGCCACCGGGTCGACGGGAATTCTCCGGGAAGCCGCTCGCTTCGAGAACTTCGCTGCCCCACCGGCACCCGAAGCCATTTCAGCCTTAATGTGTGATGTGTCACATTCATCGTCCCGCCTTCTGGCCACAAAGAGGCCATTGTGCGCATAAGCACATTCACCATTGCCTCCGGGCCGCAAGGCGACATGCTTCACGCCGCACCCGCGGCAGTCGCCAACTGGGCTTCCGTCAGCCGATTGCTCATGCGCCGCAGGCATCGGCACGGCTTGCCCGGCAGCGGATGATCTAGGACACTCACGCACATGCGTGATCACGACAAATATTCCACGATCGCGTCATAGCGCGCATTCTCTGCCGTCCTGGTTGATGACCGGGGAATGTGGACGAGCCACTGGAGGGAGCCTGAGTGCACCACGCATCGGGGTGCCGGCGAACGGACGCGCCGGCCACGACGCTTGTCTCGGCATGGCTGGCATATCTCCACGAGGACTATTCGAACGGAGCAGACCCAGTACCACCGCCTGGCGTCGAGGCGGTGATCAACGCCCTATCCCGCCCCACACCCTCGCAGTCCGAAATCGCCGATGCGCTGGTAATACTTGGCTGGGAACGCGTAACGAGCTCCTGGGATCTCACGTGCACCATCGCCGATGTCGATGCGCTGTGGGACAAACTGGAGTCAGCTGGGATCGCGCCGATAACGCGTCATGAGGCAAGGCATTGCGTCACAGATGCGTGGGTCGATGCGGTGGCGGCCCAGCGCGGCGCCCCCGGAATCGATCCGCTGTCGGGACTGCACACGGCGAACTACCTCCTGGGCCGGGTCCGAGAACTCGACCGGCTCGCCACCGATGCCGCTGCCCACCTCGTGGTACTCGTCACAAGCTGGGACGAACCCGACAACCCTTGGTCCCGGATCTCGTGTGTACTCGAGGTGGCGTCCGCGTTGCGCCATCACATCCGAGCAGAAGCAACATTAAGCCAATTCGGAACACATCGTGCACTTGCACTAGTTCCGGATGATAACCGCGCGCGCCTCGAACGCGGCACTTTGCTGAAAACACTCGAAGCGGGTGATCTTGGGGTACTGGGAGTGGGCGTTGAGCTAGTCCCACTACCAGAAGATCGCTCCCGTGTAACTGAACTAATCGTACGACTTCGGGACGGATCAATGGTCGGTGACAAATCTGGTCCGATTGGCCGGTTCCAACCTGGTGCTAACTCCCTAGACTGATCCACATACCGAGAAGTTAGGGATTGCACCGTTGACGACACCAGCCGAAGCCCCGAGCGACGCCCAGCTGATTGCGCGCACTCGCGAAGGCGATATGAGCGCCTACGACGAGCTGTACCGCCGTCACGTTGACGACGCGTCGCGGGTCGCAAGAATTGTGACCAACAACAGCGACGAGTCGCAAGACGTCGTCGCCGAGGCATTCACCCGTGTCTTGACCCGGCTTCGCGAGGGCGGGGGCCCGGACACCGACCTCACGCCTTACCTGCGCACCGTTGTACGGCGCCTCGCCATCGACCGCCACCGCATGTCAGCGCGCGGTGACACACCGGCTGACCCGGCCATTCTCGAGATCCTGCCGCGAACCGACGACCCCATGGCGCGGGCCACTGACCGCCAGCTCGTCCGGCAGGCGTTCGAGACATTGCCCGACCGGTGGCAGCAGGTGCTCTGGCACACGGAGATCGAAGGTCGCTCACCTGCTTCGCTGGCCGCGACACTGGGCAGTACACCCAACGCGGTCGCGGCCCTGGCCTATCGGGCTCGTGAAGGACTGCGCCAGGCGTACCTGGCGGTGAATCTCTCGTCCGAGGTTCGCGCCGAATGCCGTCCGTACGCGCCCAAGGTCGCCGCTTACGTCCGTGGCACCCTGTCCGCGCAGCACACTCGCGCAGTCACGGTGCACCTCGGTGAATGCGAGCATTGCCGCGAACGCCGCGACGAGCTCCTGCTTCTCGTCTCCGACCTGCGTGGCACCTTGTGGCCCGCTCTGCTGCTTCCGGCTGCCGCCGGTACGGCGGTGGCGGCCGGTGCTGCCGCAGGAGCGGCGGCCGTCGCCGGTGGTGGCGCCGGTGCTGCCGCTGGGGCATCCACCGGAGCGGCTACCGCCACCGGAACCGCCGTACTCGCCGGTGCTGGTGCCACTGCGGGGGGTGGCGCCAGCAGTTCCGGTGCTGGCGCGGCCGGCGGAGCGGGTGCCGCCGCCGGCGCGTCGTCCGCGGCCTCATCCGGCGGCGGTGGAGCAGTTGCTTCCATCGTGTCCCCGGGCCGCCTCGCCCGGATAGGCAGCAAGACGCTGGCTGGCGCGGCGGGAGTCGCAGCGGCCGGAATCATCGTCGCCGGCGCTTTCATGATGCTCAGTGGCTCCCCCGACGATCCGTCCGACGGCTCGGCCCAGCCACCTGTGGCCGGGCACGCCGACGACGGCTCGGGGCCCGGCGACCCGCCCGTGACCTGGGACGACCCCACGTCCGACCCCGACGACCCCGACGACCCCGAGCCGGACCCGGACGACCCCGAAGCACCATCCGACGAACCAGACCGATCGACGCCGGGCCGCACCCCTGGGACGCTTCCGATCAACCGGCCCGACCCCACACCGCCCGGCGGCGACGACACACCACAAAGCCCGGACGGCACGGATCGCCCCGGCACACCGGACCCCACCCAGCCGGACAGTGATCCGACTGACGACCCCACCCAGGACCCGACGGACGATCCCACCAGCCCACCGCCGCCGGACGAGGACGCGCCCGAAAGCCCGCCGTCCATCGACGCAGGCCCGCAGAACACCACGGTGCGTGCGGGGCAGTCCACCACCCTGTCGGTCAACGTGTCCGGCAATCCCGCTCCGTCGCTGGTGTGGCAGTACCGCAACGGATCATCGTCGGCCGACCCCACCAACTCGCCGGCCAGCCGCACGGTCTCTACAGCCAGTGGTGGTTGGCGCGACATCGACGGTGCCACCTCGTCCAGGCTGACCATCACCCCCACCGCGGAGCACGACGGCCGCCAGTACCGGGTCGTCGCACGCAACTCCCAGGGTGAGCGCACCACCGACCCGGCCGTGCTCACCGTCCATTACGAGCCGGATGTCTCCTCCAGCCCGTCACGCTCCACGGTCACTGAAGGCGGCAGCGTGACATTCACCGCCTCCGCCAAGGGCAACCCGACGCCCAGCGTGTCCTGGCAGTACCGCAAGCCAGGCGGCTCGTGGCAGAGCGCCGGCGGCAACGTCAGCCAGCAAGGTGTTACCTCACGGCTGGAATTGTCCAACGTCAAAAGGGGACTCGACGGCTACGAATACCGGGCGGTGTTCGCCAACAATGTCGGTTCGACGGCCAGCAACTCCGCGTCGCTGAATGTGCACTGGGCACCCACCGTCGTGAAGAACCCGTCCAGCACCGAAGCTCCCGCCGGCGGCAAGGCCACCTTCACCGCCGAGGCCGAAGCCGGGAATCCTGGTCCCACCCGGGCGCGCTGGCAGGTGCGGACCAATGGCGGCAGCTGGCGCGACTTGGGCTTCGGCGGCTCGACCGGTCGCACGGCAACGCTGAACGTCGACGTCAAGAACATGAACCAGAACGGCGAGCAGTACCGGGTGGTGTTCTCCAACGACGTCGGCACCACCAACAGCGAACCCGCCACGTTGAATGTGCACACCACTGGAACCGTGAGTATGGACATGCCGGGGGGTGGCAAGCAATGCGTCCAACCCGTGGACGGTGAGATACGGCTGGGCGGCTGCAACTCATCAGATCCACCGACATGGAACGCGTATCCCGACAACACCGTCCGCTGGGCAGCCAGCGGGCGGTGTCTTGGCGTCACCTTCGGTTCGGACGAATCCTGGCTGACCACACATCTGCGCAGTTGCGATGGTAAGGCCGACCAGAAGTGGTCTTTCGACCCAAGCCACCAAGAACGGCAGCAACTGAAGAACGGCGACACCACATATGGCCAACTCTGCCTCGATGTTCGCGGCGGCGTGTCCCAGAACGGCCGGCTGATCGCCTTCTCGTGCCACGGAGGCAACAACCAGCTCTTCAGATTCGAGTAGCACACCGGGCTTGCCGATCCACCTGCCGCACGACCGATGCCGGTCGGGCGGTTTTGTCGCGTCCTGACGCGGGTTGACCGACCAGGTTCACCCGAGCGGTTTTACCTGGTCAGCCGAGTGGCCAAAAAAAGTCCAGAGAAATTCCGTCATGTCGCGTCATGACGGACACTGAAGTACGTCAAGTGGGGCATGAGGGTCTTGATCGTCTCGGTAAGGAGGCTACGGCCACATGACCGCATTGATCGACATCACTGAGGTGCATGCGGAGGACTGGTTCGGCCAACAGGAAAGCTGGCGGGCACTCGCTGCCTGCCGTGGCATGGACACGGATCTCTTCTATCCGGAAGGGCGTGGGAGCACGCTGCGCAAGCGCGAGGAGTTCGCCAAGGACATCTGCGCTACCTGTCCGGTCAGCTCACAGTGCCGCGAAGCCGCGGCCAGGCAGCCGGAGCGATTCGGCATCTGGGGCGGGCTCACTGAGGGAGACAGGGGCTGGTCACGCCGCTAGCGTCTCGCGCTGCTTCAGTCCCATCACATCGCCGGGGTTCGTGGCTCCGGGTCACGGTTTCCTGCCACTGATCAGCCGCATCCGTGACGGCAAGCCACGAACCTCACCGGCCCCGACGCGTTGCTCGGCCAAGCCGTTTCCGCCCCGAAAATCGGTTGCGAGCAGCGCTGAAGATCGGTTTGAATGACCGCTGGACCGAGCCGCAAAGGGCGAGCTCACACAGGGAAAAGCGAGGGTGAGGCGTTTTATGAATGCGCCCCGCACGACCATTCGTCCGTCGTGCAATCCTCGAGGAGCCCCATGTCCAGCCCCACTCAGCGGGCACGGCGCAACCGCCGTCCCCGCAGTTTCCGCTGTTTGAACTGTCATCTCGATGTCCCGGCCGACGCGCCGGGCACCGCACATCGCAATCACTGCCCCACATGCTTGTGGAGCCGCCACGTCGACCACATCCCCGGTGATCGAGCCGCGGGTTGTGGCGCGCGTATGGAACCTATTGCCATCACGGCGCGGCGCGACGGTGAGTGGCTGCTCATCCATCGCTGCGTCCAATGTGACGAACTGCATCGGAACCGGATCGCCGGCGACGACAACGCCGTGATCCTTTTCGAACTAGCCGTGCGCCCGTTGGCCAGATCACCGTTCCCCCTGGCCCAGCTGGTGCGGCTCTAGATTCCGCACGAGTCCGGTTTCCGGGCGGAGCTCACTTTCCGTCCGGAAACCGGAGCGATCACTTGCCGGGGTGGTTCGGCACCGCGGGCAGGCGCCTGCCCAACCGGGCGCCATCCAGGCCCATCCGCTCGATCAGATCGATCAGCTCCACCGACCCAGTGGTGTCTACCCGGCAAACCATGCCCAGCTCCAACGGCACCGCCTGCTCGGCCCACTCGCGCCACTGCTCGTCGTCTACCCGCGCGTCGTCGTGCACGGCATGCCGGCTTGCGGCCCGCGTTTCGTACCTGCGGCGAGCGACGCTGACCGGAACGTCGCACCACACCTCCACCACTTCACCGATGCCGGCCCGCTCCAGGCCAGCGACCACCACCCGACGTAGCCGCGCCAGATAAGGACTCTCGAGGACGGCGCCCGGCCTGGCATCGGCCAGGAGTGTCCAGAGTGTCTCACCCGCGGCCGCTCCGAGCATCTGGCTCCATTGCCGGGCAGCGTATCCGGGCGGTGGTGGCCCGAGAGTGTCCGCCAAGGTCTCTTTGACCCGGTCTTTGCTGAACACCGGCCAGCCCAGCGCCTCACCGAGCGCCATCGCAAGAGTTGTCTTCCCCGAGCCGGGGAGCCCGTTGACGATCACAGCCCGCATCGGCACATGTCATCGGCCAATATCTAAGGCTTGACTTATATAAGTCCTACTCTATATCTTTCTGCTTGTGCATGCCTTCGACGTCCTCGGTGATCCGGTTCGTCGCCGGATCCTCGAGCTGCTGGCCGAGGGTGAACAGACGTCTGGGGCGGTGTGCTCGGTGATCCAGCAGGAGTTCGGCATCACCCAGCCTGCCGTGTCCCAGCATCTGAAGGTGCTGCGGGATGCCGGCTTCACCACCGTCAGACCGGACGGCGCACGCCGGCTCTACTCCGTCAGCGCCGAGCCACTGCGGGACGTCGACGCGTGGCTGGATCGTTTCCGGCAGTTCTGGACCCCGCCGCTGGCGGCGCTGGCCACCGAGTTGGCGCGGGGCAAGCGGGAACGGCGGCTGCGCGACGCCGCGGCGGCCGGAACTTCGGAACCGCAGCGCCCCGAAGACGAACAAAACACAAGCCAAGGAGGCTCATCCAATGATTGACGTGACACAACAGATCAACGACGTACGCCGCGAGATCGGCACTCGCGTGATCGAAGCCGGTGAAGCACGCACCGTCACCATCAGCCAGACCTACGACGCCGCGGTGGACGACCTCTGGGATGCCTGCACCAATCCGGAAAGGCTGCCGCGCTGGTTCCTCCCCGTGTCGGGTGACCTCCGCCTCAACGGCACGTATCAGCTGGAGGGCAACGCCGGCGGCACGATCGAGCAGTGCGACCCTCCACACAGCTTCGCGGCCACCTGGGAGTACGGCGGCGCGGTGAGCTGGATCGAGGTCCGGTTCGTTCCAGAGTCCGCCGGTCGGACCCGGTTGGAGCTCGAGCACATCGCCATGGAAGACGAGCATTGGGCCGAGTTCGGTCCGGGCGCCGCCGGCATCGGCTGGGATCTCGCGTTCATAGGCCTAGCCCTGCACGTAGATACCGGCGACGTCGTCGACCACGCGGCGGTGGAAGCGTGGGGCGCCTCTGACGACGGCCGACAGTTCGTGCTGATGAGCAGCGAACGGTGGCGCGAGGCAGACGTCGCCGCCGGTACGGACGAAGGCACAGCACGCCAGCGCGCCGGCCGTACCGCCGCGTTCTTCACTGGTGCTTCGGTAGACGAGTCCAGCGGCTGAGCCGGTTCAGGCCGTCCGGGCCGGCCCGCCCTCCTGCTCAGACGATTGAGCGATCGCGCGCGGCTCGTCGTCCATCGGCCCCGTCGCTTTCGGGATCCCGTCCGGCGACGACTCAGCCAACCGGACGCGATAATTCAATACGGCCAACGCACCGAGATTGACGAGCACACCGGGAAATGCGCTGAGCTCACGGTCGGCGAAGTTGAAGACCTGTCCCACCATGATGTTGAGCAGGACGGCATAGCGCAGGAACAGTAGCCCCCGTTCAAGCCCACGTCGCCAATAGATCAGCCCGGCGACGATGATCGCCGTCGTGAGTAATGCCCAGCCGAGCTGGATGCCTCGTGCCACCGTCATCTCGTCGAGGCGCGTGCCGGCGATACCGGCGACCGAATCGATCAGTTGCAGCACAAGGAAGGCCACAAGGAGCGCGTATGCGGCGCGGTGGCGCACAATCGCGCGCAACCACCCGAGGAGGCGTGCGCGTACCGCCGCGTACCGCCCCGCGCCGTGACGCGCGGCCGGACTGGCGGCGATCAGTTCTCGTACGGCATCGACCGATCGCTGATCGGCGCCTTCTCGTTCAGCGGAGTCGACTAAGCGCACCGCCTCGGCGCGCGCGATATCGTCCAGCCCCCGCAGCTGCCCGCCCGCGCCGATCACGGTGGCGTTGGCCAGCTGGGTGGCGGAGTCATATACGGGACGCTCCGAGAACCAGTGCACCCAGAGCACCAGGAGCACGAAGACGACGTACATGATGGCGAACGACGGCTGGAAGAAGTAGTCGTTGTCGGCCGTCACGAACTTACCGACCTCGTCGATGAACAGGCCGAATCCCACACCGCCGACAAAAGCGCTGAGCTCCTTGACCCGCGGTCCGAGGAACCCGAGCAGAAGCACGTGCGAGACCAGCATGAGCAGCCCGCCCCACAGCATGTGCGCGATGTGCAGCCCATCGCCCCCGATCTGGGGGTAGTTCATCACGATCAGATAGATACGCGTGATGAGGATCGTGCTGATCGCCGCGACGATGAACAGCTCGAGCCTGATGACCGCATGGATGTCCTGCCCCAGCCGCAGCCGCGAACGAAACGACATTGATCGACTCCTGCCCTGGCCTGGGATTCACCCGAAGGTGCTGTACCGGCGAGGCGTTGATTCTAGTGCCCGCCAGAAATGCGGCGCGCCAGGCGAGACCGGTCAAGCAGCAGTCGAGCACGAGGGATGGCACGTTGAGTACACGCTGGAACCGAGTTTTCGACCACATCAGCGTGTATCCAGCGTGCCATGGCCATGCGAGCCAAGCAGACAAGCGCCTGTCACGAGCGGAGTCTGCGCACTGAAGGCACGGCGAGGACAATTGAGTTGACGGTCAGCTGGCATATCACGCCGACACCGAGGACGACGGCGATACTCGTCGCTTCCGCGATCGGCCCGGCGATCGCCAGGCCGATCGGGCCGACACTGTATGCGCCGAAGGTCACGTAGGACATGACCCGCGACAACGACTCAGGCGGCACCCGGCGTTGCACCGTGGTGATGACGAGGGTGTTGAACAGGGCCGAGCTGACCCCGGCGATGAACGCGCACGCGACGACCACCTGAATGGGCGCGATGAGCGCGATGGCTATACACGGGGCGGTCCAGGTGAAGGTTGCGATGGTGGCTACCAGAAGCGGACGTCGTGGTTTGCGGACCATGAGAGCTAGGCCGCCGGCAGCGGCGCCGGCGCCGAAGAGCGCCAGCACGATGCCCCAGGGGCCGGCCCCTCCGTAGTGCCGATCGGCGGTGGCGGGCCCAAGGACGAGGTACGGCGCCCACAGCACAAGGTTGAACATGGTGAACTGCACGGTGATCGTCCACAGCCACGTGTGCGCGGAAAATGCCCGCCAGCCCTCCCGGAGATCGGTGAGCACGCTTGTATTTTCCACCCGTTTGGCCTGCGCTGCAGGCCGGATGATCAGCAGCGCGAGGATACTCGGAACGAAGCAACCGGCACCGATCAGCAGGACGCTGGCAGGCGCGATGAATTGGACGAGGACGGCCGCGGTGGCCGGCCCGGCAACGTTAGCCACTGAGTTCAGTACGTTGAGGAAGGCGTTCGCGTCACTGAGCTTCTCCGGGTGCACCAGGGATGGGGTGAGGCTGTTATACGCCGGGGTGAATACCGCCTCTCCGATGCCGTTGATGAACGAGAGCCCGAGAAGCACCCACAGGTCGATGAATCCGGTCAACAGTGCGAGCGCGAGAAGGGTCTGGGTTGAGGCTCGTACGATGTTGGCCGCGACCATGACCAAACGCCGCGGGAGCCGGTCGCCTATGACGCCACCGACGAGGAGAAACAGCACGAGCGGCACTATGCGGGCAGCCAGCACAAGACCCATATTCGTCAGGGACCCGGTGGCGGCGAGAACAGCGAAGGCGAGAACAACCGTCGCCATCGCGTTGCCAAAGATCGAAGTGGCGTGGCCGAAAACGAAGTAGGTGTAGTCCCGGTTCCGCCACAAGGAGGGCGGTGCTTCGCTGGCCGTACTCATCCGTGTTACGCGATAAGGCCGCGGTCAGTGCGCATTCCTGATTTCCTTCACGCATCGGTTCCCTGGGCGGGACCAGCCCTCGCGATCATCATGGCATGCGGCATGCGCCAGAAAAAGGTGTTCATGTCACTTCTCGCTCGGCCGCGTCGTTGTCGGGCATCAGTTCGGGCGCGAGACGGCGTATCCGCTTCAGTGCGTCGGACGACTGCCGCTTGACCGTCCCAGGTGAGCATTTCATCAGGGCTGCTGTTTCGGCTACGGAGACGTCTTCGTAATACCGCAAGTAGATGATCGCACGTTGGCGCGGTGTTAGGTGTTTGAGGACGTTCGCCATGTCAATTCGATGCGCCACACCGTGTTCGGTGCCGTCGGTCGCCGCTGGTTCCGGCACCTGGTCGGTGATCACCTCGTGCCGCCGAGCGCGGCGGCGCCACTGCGATCGCGTCTCGTTGAGCATGACCGCCCGGATGTATCTCTCCGGGTCGCCGTCACGGAGCAGCTTCCCCCAGCGGCTCACCGCGCGGGCGAGTGCTTCCTGAACCAGATCTTCGGCTAACGCGCGATCCGCGGTCAGGGCCAGCGCCATCCGTAACAGGGCCGGCCCGCGGTTCGCCACGAACTCGGTGAACCCGTCAGTGTCCACGTGCGCCCACCGCCACCACGGCGCCGGGCATGACGACCTCCGCGTCAAAGGGCAGCGTATGCAGCAGCCGAAGATTGCCGCCGTCAGCGGGAAGGACGAACACGTCTGATGCGTCTTCAACAGCGGACCGTCTGGACACGGCAACCCCGTCGTGAGTCAGGGCCAGGTACTCCCACGTCTCATCCGGGGTCGACTCCGGCAGATCAAAGCGCACGTATTCCGAACCCCGGTGGTAACCCTGCGCGATCACCGCCGTCATTCTCAGATTGTCCCCGTGCGGGGTGAACACCTTGAAGCCCCGCCGTGCGAGCGGATCGTCGTCGGCATGGGAGCCTGGGTGCCACACCTCTTCGTGGACGCCCCGCGGACCAGCGAGAGTCTCACGATCACGAAGGACCTCAGCGGTCCCCCAATCGCTGTCGCCGAAGTCGAGCACCGTGCCCGGCGGGGCGTTGTCTATCAATTCGTAGACAGCCACCCTCGTAGTGTCGAGCGGCTCAGTGATTCGCTGCCGGTTCTCCGGCGCAACAGACGTATCGATCGGCTCAGCGAGTGCCCCACAGCCTGCGGTGGCAATCGGAGGCAGGTCCGCATCGTCCTCAAGCTCATGGACGACTGAGTTGTGGCTCAATGCCATGACCTCGCCTCCAATGGTCTGGGCGAGACATATGTGCGATGTACCAACGCCCCATGCCGTGACTTCCCACCGTGACCCGGCTGGACCGCGCGGCATCATGTAAAGCGGACTGCTATGCCCGATATCGAAGACCTCGAACCCTTCGTCCAGCCGGATACCCATCTTCTTGCCGTCGTGGGAGGCCGCCGCACCGTCAAGCCCGTACTCCTCGATCTTCGCCGCTAGATCTGCGCTGATCTCGGCCAGCGGATACTCCGCCCCGTCCGGCGTGAGCAGCTTGACCACGCAGTCACCATCGACGCACGTTCGATAGATCAACGTGCCCACCTCGGGAGGTGTGCCCCGCAACTGCTGCTCAGGCAGCCAGTCAGTCACGCTGAACGACGCACCCTGTTCGGTTTGGGTCGGCGCCGGCAATGGCTCCTCAGATCTGGCAGGTCTGGGATCACCGGACGACGGATCTACGCCAAAACCGGCCACAGCAGCGGTCACCGCCACCCCACCGACCACCAGCACCGCCGCGGCACCGGCAACGGTTGCCACTCGACGTGAGCGACGCCGCCGAGCCGCCGCGATCGCCCGACCGGCATCAACATTGCCCAGCGGCCGATCCAGGAAACTCTCGAACTCTCGCCGAAAACGATCCACCCGTACCGCCTGCCCTCGTTAGAAGCGCCCTCGTTCCCCCTACACGCCCCGGCACTCGATCTGGTTGTGTCATACGGGATAACAATTCGGCTTCCCCGCGGCTACGTTCGCGTCGCCGGCCCCAGCTCAACCCTTTCGTCTCCGCTCCATTCCACGTTGAAGCCACCGAGATGCGGGTGGAACATATCCTCACCTGAGTGCTGAGTGAACTCGACCTTGACCCAGAGCGAGTTCAGGTCGCACATCTCAACGAGAGTGTCGATCAGCGACTGCGCCAAGGTGGCTTTGGTCTCGACGGAACGACCCCGCCGGATGTCACACATGATGAGCGCCGAGGGCGTGGGCGGGCTGGACTGATGGCAGCGCCACACCCCTCCGTCGCCGAGATCGTGCACGGACACCGTCAGCAGGTCCATGCTTACCTGCATGGTCTCCGCGTAGATGGCGCCGAAACGCTGCGCCAAGGCTTGTTTCGCCGAAGGAGTGACGGACAGCGGCAGGTCGATTTGGATCGAAGGCATCGGGTTCCTTCCTAGTGACGTATCCGAAGTCAAGGGGACGCGAAAGGTTGGCTACCTCACTAGTTCGAGCGCGCGGGCAGCGGCGAACATGAGCGATTCCCTGCCGGTAGCCGTCACGAGTTGGACAGCGAACGGCAGACCACCGATCTCACCTGCGGGAACACTCATGGCCGGCACACCGGCCAAATTCCATAAGTTGGTCAACGAGAGCAGCGCCGAACGCACCTCAAGCTGGGCGCCTGCCACCGTCACCCTGCGAGCACCCACGGGTGGAGCCACCGTCGGCACCGTCGGCAGAGCCAGCAGATCATGAACCTTCAGCAACTCCTCCACCGTTGCGCGCAGCTCACTTCGGGCTGCGTCAGCTTGGGCGTACTCCCCCGCGGAGACCTCCCGCCCGCGGTCGAGACGCGCGAGAACCTCCGTGTCGATCTGATCACGGTCACCATCGAGATGAGGCTCATGGACTTGATAGGCCTCCCTGCTCTGGATGGTGGAGACGACGTCGAACAAGCTCTGCTCGCGGCGCCAGCCGGGGAACCCCTCAACGGTGTCAACGATCAGCCCGGCGCTGACGACAAGATCGTGAGTCAGGTCGTCGATGCGCGGTTCGGTGACGCCGATGGCGCCGGGTGGTATCCATCCGACGCTCAGGCGTCCCTCACTCTCGGGCAGAACACGCAGCTGACCAGCTGCCAGGACCTTGTATCCGATGAGTACGTCGTCGGACGTGGCAGCGAAGAGACCGACATGGTCGAGACTCGGCGCCAGTGGATAAACGCCCGTGGTGGGGATAGCGCCGTAGGCGGGCTTGAGGCCGACGACGCCGCACAGTGCAGCTGGCACCCGAACGGATCCGACTGTGTCGGTGCCCACTGCGAGCGGCACCACGCCGGATGTCACGGCAACCGTGCTGCCTCCATTGCTACCGCCGGACATCCGGCTGGGGTCTCGCGGATTGCGCGAAGCGCCGTGGACGGACCGGTCGCCAGTCGCGCCATAGGCGAACTCATGCAGGACGGTCTTACCGACGATGACGGCGCCGCCCAGGCGCAGCCGCTTCACCACCTCGGCATCGACACGTGCTGTCGCGCCGAAGGAGCTGGCCGATCCGCATGTTGTGGGCAGCCCGGCCATGTCGATGAGATCCTTGACGGCGACGGGGATGCCGTGAAGAGGGCCTCGATCGATACCGGACACAAGTTCGCGGTCGGCCGTTCGCGCCGCTTCGAGAGCGCCTTCCTCGTCGATCAGGGCGAACGCGTTCAGTGTCGGATTGAGTTCATGTGCCCGGCGCAGCGACTCAGCGACAAGGGCGCTTGATGTCGTCGCACGACGACGTAGAGAGCGGCCAAGATCGACGATGCTCGGCATGTGCGCGGGTGTCATCGCGGCAGTGGAACGCTGCCGGTGTAGCCGAGCATTTGGTCGTACAGGTCGGTGCGCCGATCACGGTGTAGGTCGTTCAGTTGATTCCATATCGGCGCGGTCCGAGCCGAGGTCAGATCGATGTCGGCGTAAATAATGGTGTCCTCGTCCGGCCCGGCGATGCGATCGATGGGCCAACCGTTCGTCCCAGCGATGAGCGAATTTCCCATGAATCCAGCACCGCGCTCCTGGCCGATCCGATCGGCGGTCGCGATGAAGACGTTGTTGGAGTGGGCGGCCGTCATCGTCAAGTAGGCGGCCATACATACACCGCTTTCGTCGTAGAGCGGCGGCGGGGTCCACACCCATCCGGTCGGCACGCAGATGATGTCCGCGCCCATCTGCGCGACGATCCGGGCGGTCTCGGGAAACCAGATGTCCCAGCAGACGAGCAGTCCGATCCGGCCGATACGAGTGTCGAAGACCGAGAAACCTTCGTCACCTGGCGTGAACCAGAGCTTCTCCGTGTTCCACAGGTGCGTCTTGCGATAACGGCCGATGTATCCCTCCGGCCCGACGAGCACCGCCGTGTCGAACAGCTTCTCGCCGTCCCGCTCGACCACACAGCCGACGATGTACACCCGTCGCTCGGCCGCTATCGTCGCGAACGATTCCACTGTGCGGCCGTTCGGAACCGCCTCGGCGTGTGCATACGCTTCCTCGCGGCTCTCGAACACGTAACCCGTGGTCGCTAGCTCGGGCAAGACGATGAGGTTCGCTCCGGAATCCGCCGCGGCAGCCAACCGCCGTTCGACCTCGGCAGCGTTCGATTCGAGATTCTCGACCCCGACCCGCGGCTCGAACTGAACCACCGCGACCCGCACGGGACTCACCCTCACTTCTGCGCCTTCTTCTGCCTGGGTCCTCACGTCGCATTCCTCCCAGGGCCCCGGCCCAGAAAACAGGTTTCAACTTGAAACCGCATGGAGTGACCGTAGCAGAGGTGGTTTATACTTGCAACCACCCTGAACCCGATGATTTAGACCCGCATCAGCGACCAGAGGGAGACGTGGATGCCACGGCGTGTGACTCACGAACGGGCGGAATGCCCCGTCGCAAGGGCAGTCGACGTCATAGGAGACCGATGGTCCCTGCTCATCATCCGGGACGCCTTCGACGGCATCAGCCGGTTCAGCGAGTTCCGCCGCAATCTCGGCCTAGCCAAGAACATTCTCGCGGCTCGACTACGTGAACTTGTCACGCAGGGAATCCTGGAGGTCGTGCCAGCAACCGACGGGACCGCTTATCACGAGTACGTCCTGACCGACAAAGGACGAGACCTGTTCACCATCCTCGTCGGGCTCCGGCAGTGGGGCGAAGACCATCTCTTCGATGCAACGGAACAGCACTCCGTGTTGCTTGACGCGAAACTCGAACGGCCGCTGGGCAGGTTGCAGGTCACAGATAGCGAAGGTCACGCACTCACCCCGCCCGAGGCATTCGTGCGCAAGGTCTCCAGGCAGTGACGATCATGCACGGCCGATTCACTGGCCGTGATCGTCAAAGGAACGATCTGCCCGTGATACATCAGCGACCCGCTACGCGATTCACGGGCGGATCGCCAGCGAGGATCGTCGTTGGCGCACGCTGTTCGCAGCCGCCCGGTCAGCTGTTGGATCGCGGCTAGGTCGCCGTCTCAAGCGGATGCAGGAGCCGAGAAAGCATGCTGACCAGTGCCTCCTGATCCTCACGGGACAGCTCGGCAAACAGGCGCGCTTCATTGGCAACGTGCAGCGGAAGCACCGAATCGACCAGTTGGAGCCCCTCCTCGGTGAGGCGGATCTTCACCGAGCGTCGGTCCACAGTGTCGCGTACGCGCTGGACCAGCCCCTTGGTCTCCATCCGGTCGATTCGGTTGGTGATCGCTCCCGACGTGACGAGTGAGGTCTTCATGAACGCGCTTGCGGTGAGCTCATACGGGGCGCCGATCCGGCGCAGCGTAGAGAGCACGTCGAACTCACCCGGCTCGAGCCCGTGTTCGGCGAGGAACCGCTTGATCTCGCCGTCCCAAAGTCGTGACAGCCGCATCAGCCGGCCAACCACCCCGATCGGCCAGGGATCGATGTCCGGGCGCTCCCGGCGCCACTGCTCGAGGACACCCTCGACTTCATCCGGCACGAAGGCCCTCCTCAGATTCCTGAACGTTAAGAAACTTGACGTTGATAGATCCAGTAAGGTTAAGTATCTTAACGTTGAAGTATATGTGATGAGGAGTCTTGATGAGGACCACCGACGCACGCATCGCCGTGATCTACTACTCGTCTACCGGCACAGTCCACCGCCTGGCCACCGCGCTTGCCGAGGGTGCCGCCGACCGTGGAGCTGAGGTCCGGCTCCGTCGGGCCGCGGAGCTCGCGCCGGCAGCTGCCATCGACAGCAATCCACAGTGGCGGGCGCACCTCGAATCCACTGACCACGTTGCCTCCGCGACCCATGACGACCTGGTCTGGGCGAACGGCTACGCGCTGGGCTCGCCGACCCGATTCGGAAACGTCAGCTCGCAGCTCCGCCAGTTCCTCGACACAACTTCCAGCCTCTGGGAGCGAGGGGTGATGGCGAACAAGCCGGCTACCGGATTCACCGCCAGCTACAGCACGCACGGCGGCCAGGAGTCCACGCTGCTCTCGCTGTACAACACGCTCTATCACTGGGGCACCCTGGTGCTGCCCACCGGGTACGTCGACAAGGACGTGGCCGCCCGCACGGGAGGCAATCCGTACGGCGTCGCACTCAGTCAGCAGCACGCCGCGCAGGACGCAGGCTTGCTGGACGCCGTCCTGGACGCCGCACGCCTTCAGGGCTCACGGTTGGCCGAAGTCGCCGCCCGGCTGGCCGTCGGCGAACTGGAGGAGGCTGCCGCATGACGTCACGCGAGGCTCAGGACCGCGACACGAGACCGGACCGCGGCTACGCGGTGATCTATCGCTGGCGGGTGCATCCAGGGCGGGAGAACCAACTCGTCGAGGGCTGGACCCGCGTCACCAAGGCGATGCGTATGTCATGTGGAAGCTACGGATCGCGCCTGCACCGCGCCGCCGACGGCACCTACCTGGCCTATGCCCGCTGGCCCGACGCGGCGACTCGCAGTCGTTGCTCCCACCCGGAAGAGCATGGCGAGCAGATGATGGCCGACGCCATCGCCGAGTATCTGGAAGCCGTTCACCTGGAGATCGATGTCGATCTCCTGACAGAACCGCGTGACCCAAAGGAGAGGGCATGAGCTACCCCGCGCAGCGCTACTTCGGTCACTCCGGTGAGGTCACCGCGAGTTTCCGGCCAAGGAGCGCCGAACCCGATTACGTGACGACGCCGGTCGCCAAGGACGGGCCCGCTGTTGAACGCGGCACCTCGTATCACTACCTCGCCACGATGAAATCCACTGAAGGGGACTTCGGGCTCTACCGGGTGGACATGGCCGCCGGGGCAGGTGGCCCGGCCATGCACTTCCACAAGACGATGTCAGAGTCGTTCTTCGTCCTCGACGGCACCCTCCGCCTCCACGACGGGAGTCGCTGGCTGGACGGTGAACCAGGCGACTTCCTCTATGTCCCGCCCGGAGGGCTGCACGCATTCCGAAACGAATCGGGCGAACCTGTGTCGATGCTGATGCTGTTCGCGCCCGGGGCTCCGCGAGAGGGGTACTTCGAGGGCATCGCGGAGATCGCAAACCTCACCGACGACGAACGCGCGCGTTTCTTCATCGAACACGACAGTTACTTCACCTGACGGGGGTTCCACCCTCGAGCGCGGGCTTCCGGGCAGTCCATGCCACCAGCGGTGAGAGGCGCTCAGTGCGCGAGCGCGTGATTGTTGAGTAGATATGACCTGATCAAGGCTCTACAGCATTATGGCCTGGTAGATCCGGGGATCTACCAGGCCAGATTCGTAGCGGGGGCAGGATTTGAACCTGCGACCTCTGGGTTATGAGCCCAGCGAGCTACCGAGCTGCTCCACCCCGCGTCGCCAGCTTCCCGTCGCCGGGAAACGTTAACAAAACCCCTGGTCAAACCGGATCTTTCCGTTCCAACCAGTTGTTGTTGCCCGGTCGATGGTAGCGCATCCCTCGAACTGGGTCGAACCCGCTCGGGGCACTAAAACCGCCGACTCTTCGCCGGCCCATCAAATCCTCAAAGAACACACTTAAGACCGTGCACGGTGGCGATTTCTGCGATCTCGTGACCCCGACCCGCGTGACCTGACGTCAGACATAAGCAGCTCGCGGCATCCGCATACGGCGCCCCTAGTGCCGTGACACGATACGAGTGGCACTGCGGCACGGGACAACAGCGGGAGACGGCAACGTGGGACCGAAGCGCAGGGCGGCAGTAAGGAGGTCGCGGAGATGAGTCACGCTGACCGCCGTGATGACCATGGCGACTACAACTACGACGAGCTCTATGCGAACTCTGGTGACAACAGTCCGCCGTGGGAGATAGGCCAGCCACAACCAGCGCTCGCGGCCATGATCAACCAGAACGTCATCGGCCACCGGGTCGTCGACGTCGGATGCGGCACCGGAGACCTCGCTATCTATCTGGCCAGCCACGGCTACCAGGCCACCGCGCTCGACATGTCTCAAGTGGCCATCGACCAGGCCCGGCGCAAGGCCGAAAAGCAGGGCGTGACGATCTCTTTCCATGTTGCCGACGCGACCCGGTTAGAGACACTCAGCGAAACCTTCGACGCCGCGTTCGACTCAGGTCTCCTGCACAGCCTCGACGTCGACGAGCAAACCGAATACGTCGACGGGCTGCGCCACATCTGCGACCGTGGAGCATCCGTCTACGTACTGGCCGTGTCGCTCGATGCGGGCCTCGGATGGGGAGTAACCGAGGCGCACTTGCAGGACGTGTTCGGCGACCCGGGCTGGTCCTCCACCACGATCGTCCCGGCCGAGGTCATGGCCAAAATGGACGGCAACACCTTCCCCCTCGACGGCTTCTTGCTTTCCACCCGCTGGATGCCGGCCTAGTGCCTACGCAGCGATACCAAGAAAGACGATCAACGCGCGGTCAAGCCGCGCCAGATCTTCATCTGCCAAGCGCCCGAACGTTCACCCAGGTTCTCCCGCTAGACAAGTCATAACTTTGTCAGCCATCACGGGTTAGCGGCCCCACATTTTGGCCGCTAACCCCCAGAACCAGAATGACCCGGAAATGGTGGAGGCCCGGACCTCGAAGGTCCGGGCCTCACGTCTGGTAGCGGGGGCAGGATTTGAACCTGCGACCTCTGGGTTATGAGCCCAGCGAGCTACCGAGCTGCTCCACCCCGCGTCGCCAGCTTCCCGTTGCCGGGAAACGTTGACAAAACCCCTGGTCAGATCGGATCTTTCCGTTCCGACTGGCTGTTGTTGCCTGGTCGAGGATAGCGCATCCCTCGACCTGGGTCGAACCAGCTTGAGACCCTTAACCGCCGACTTTTCGCCGACCCGTCAAAACGTCAGCTGATAGCGGCTAACACCCGGTGTCGAAGCGAGGCGAGACACCCCCTGACCTGCCGCACTGTGAACATCTCATCGGCAGCCGCCCGACGACCGGTCTAACCACGCGGACGTTTCAAATAGTTACGTAGCGCCAAGCCGCCGGTGACCAGCGGAATCGCTATCACCGTGCGCAGGGCGTAGTCCCACGTCGAAGCGGCCGACGTGCCGATACCAGATAGCGTTCCTAACGGGCCAAGAGCCATCTCGGCCGCTTGACGTATGTATTCGTGGAAGCCCTGAACCGATGCGTCAAGCGTCGAACTTGAATCAAATACTGCGACCGTGGGGACTAATATGAGGGCAAGAAGTATCCAAGTCAGAAACGCCGGGGCAGGCTTCTCGCCGTAACCTAGACACCGATAGACAATGAGGAGTGCCCTTTCCGATAGCCGTCCTGCCGTTAGGTGCTGTAGGCGATATGCGCACCATGAAATGCGGGTGCGTACCGAGCCCGGTGCACCGTGCTGATGGGCGAGGCGAGAGAGTTCACCCACGAATTCGGCATCTCGATCGAGAGCCTTCTTTACCTCAGGGTCGAGTCTTCCCGTAAACACCCGAGGCACTGACCGTGCAAGCGACGTAGGTTGCTTTAACGCCTTGCGAGCTAATCGCAGGGAGAGCTCGTGGTATTTGCTACCGCTGCCCGGGATACGGTCGGCATTGGGACTGAGATGATAGGCGCCGGTCATTGACGCGAGTACGCGCCTGCGAGTCTCAAGTCGCGGGAGACTGAAGTTCGTCACGACCGCCCCGTCAAAACGATCCGTTCGCCCCCGCTGACGAGGCAAGGAGAGACCCAAGATCGCGAAACCCGCGCCTTCGCCGCTTAGACTCGCCTCCCGTGCGTCCCGGATTCTCCACCGGCCAGACAATCGCGACACCACCGCTCGTCGGGCACCGAGTTTCATCTGGCGCCCGTTTCCGGTCAAGCTCTCGGAGTACGATCCTGGACCAAGCTCTAGCAGGCCGCGCCCCGAGAACCGAGCGCGCTCGACTCCATTCTCTGCCTTCAGAACGGTATTCTTCCGAACTTTCCAATGGCCGCCTTTTATCGGTTCGTTCACTGTTAGAGTGGACACATCAGAATCAGAGACAGGGAGGAGTTCGATCACCGTTTTAGCTGGATCGAAGAAGATAACGTTGTTCGCCGTTATCCCGATTTTGTCGAGCACTAGGCAGGCCGACTGTCCGATGAATCCAATTTTCTCGACTGTCTCATTGGGATGTGTCGCGATCGTGCATTTGTGTTGGATAATGATCGATGAAACCGAAGATATCTGCTCAATACTCGACTCATGCCCTGGCTCAAGTTCAACGCCACGCCCACCAACCGATATCAGAGTCGCGCCGCGCCTAATTCTCGCATGGAATTTCTCAGATTCTACTACACGAATCTCAATTGGCGCCTCAGTCCTCAGCAACACAGTTAGTCCATCAATATACTCCAGCTCCACGGAGCCTTCTTGATGATCACCGTCATTCTTCTCGCGAGGACCAGCTTGCAGTAATTGTTCCACGTCGTTTGCACGCTGTCCATGAACCGGATCGTCCGTTTCTTTTAGGACCAGGCAAAGGACCAAGTTTACGTTCTTTGAAACAGTGAATGAATACAGTTCCGATGAGGGCGTGACGGTGAGCGCCCAGACGTCGCCCTCTCTTCTTGGCTTAGCGGCACCCCTTGCCGCCTCGTCGGGAAACCCGTCGACGATGGCTTCAATCTCCTCAGGCAAGGCCCTTGTCTTGGTCCCAGCCGGACTCACGTCGTAGCTCCCCGCACATGAACCCAGAGGTGACTACGACTAGGGCACGGTTCCTTGCCTCGAATTCGAAGACGAACCTCGGGACGTTCGCCCTTCGTGGCTCCCCACATGATGGGGCGCCCAGCATGCCGGACCAACTGCCGCTGGCTATGTCCCTCTAGGACGATCACGAGGTCATGATACTCACTGTGGCTGTAGCGCAGATTGATGCGCTCGGTGCCGTTTCTGCAAGTGTCGTGGGAGCCACAATGTCCTAAATGCGTCTTCTGCCACAGGTGGCTCCCAAGAGTTGGGACCACCCAACGCCGATTCCGGGCGTCGCCCCTCGCCATGTGTTGTCGTTGGCCCATGCGGACACCGCTGGCTAGGCTAAGCTCGGGAGGGGGTATGCGCCGCAAAGTGTCATCGAGAACGCCGACGACGTATCAGGCACTCGTGTCTGCGTGCCGTCGGTTTGACCGTGACCAGCTGTTGCAGTTGCTTGCTCCGTGCTCCCGTGGCTGGGACGGCAAGACACACGATGAGCGAGGGAGGGAGCTCCCATTCCTGCCGTGGAATGTTGCTGGTGTCGCAATCACTGTGATCACCAGAGGAACTCCCGGTGGGCGGCGGTCGCCGGAGCCTCAGGACGTCGAATGGCTATGTCGAATGCATGCAAATCTGGAGCACCCTGGGGAGCCAGGGGACACGGATTTCGCGCCTCGGTTAGTCGCACGGTTCATCTATCAACAGTTCCCCTATCAGCGCTCATACCGCCTCGGCTTGGCGAGCTGGGCGCGTCCCGTAGTGTTGTTCGAACAGACACCGTTCAAGGATGGCTACCGGCCGCAGGTGATGGAGCCGGGTTGGGCGAAGGAACTCCTCGGCAGCACTGTTGCCGAGTGGGTCTCTATCGGCTTCTGCCTGCTTAGCGCGGCCAAGGACAACATCAAGTACCCGTTCGAGTGGACGCCTACTACCGCCCAGCTTCTTGACACGCTCGGTGGGGCGGAAAGGTTTGACGAGGTCGTAAGACGCTCCTTCACAGCCGACATCGGCACGTTGAAGACCAAACGCCGACGCGAGGTGGAACGGTACGGTGACACGCCAGGCGAGCGGTACGTCCGGGAACCTTTCGCGTACAACCCTCTACACACCTATCCGCTGGTCGGTGGCGTAGCCGATGGCTTCCTCGCACCGTGCATGCCATTGATCGAGATGCGTACATCGGCGTTAGGCATCGTCTACGAAGGCTTGGAGAAGTGGTCCACACAGTTCACAAACGACACCGGCAACCTCTTTGAGCAGTATGTCGGCATGCATCTGAAACTCGTCGAAGGGGCTCAGCTCTATCCGGAGATCCAGCACGTCCAGAGGAAACAGCACCTCCACTCGGTGGACTGGCTGCTGGTAATGCCGAAGGTGGTCGTCATCGTCGAGTGCAAGAGCATGATGCCCGATCGGGCAATCCACGAGGGAGCCACCGATTTCATGGACTCCCACGTCAGGCGTCTGAACAAGCCGATCAATCAGATCAACCGGACGGCAGCTGCAATCACCTCTCGCATCCAGGAGTTCACCCGGATCCCCTCAGACCGGCCAATCGTCGGGCTCATTGTCACGCTTGGTACATTCGACATGGCTAACAGTCCGATCGTGCGGGGAGAGCTTGCGGCAGCAGACGTGCCTACTGCGATCATCGGCGTAGACGAGCTGGAACAGCTGGTTATGACGGAGACCACTGGCCTTGATGCGTTCATGGCCGAAGTCGCGAACCATCAAGCAGCCCCGGGCGTGGTGGATTTGACGGGTTGGCCGAAGATCACCACTCGTGGCGCGAACCCCATCCTCAACGCCGCCTTCGACGCCTTGCCAGCGATCACCAAGGTGCAGCAGTGGCGGGAAGCCAGGGCAAGAGAACCCGGGCCCTAGCCACGATCCTGACTGTTCTCTCTCCCCTCCCCCTCGGCCAGGCTTCGGGCTTCCGCCACGGTGCCGTCGATTCGACGGCACCGTCAGGTCCACCTAGTCGGTGGTGCCAAGCTGGCAGGACCGCGCGTCCTGCGGCTCCGCCGTGACTGGAGCAATTCGACCATAAATGATCATCTGATGCTCGACTCCCAACCGCACGCCTGCAAGAACCGCATATTACTAAAAATTACGGATATAGTCACGAACTTCTCACGGAGCAGCGGGGACGCGGCGGGCACCCTTCCCCTGCCGCATCGAGCCAGCGCTCCGGGTAGACCGGTTGGCGTACAGCATTGCCCATTCTCGGGGAAGCAGTCGTCAGAGGCTCGGTGCGGACGGCCCGGATGGTCGATCGTGATGCGCCGGGCTCTCTGGTCCGGGGAAGAAGCCCGACGGCGGGCGATGACGACCTGACGCGTGTCCTCGCCCGGGCGGTGGCACTTCCCGGTGCATGGGCTGCACAATCTTTTGGGATGGCGCGCTGTCCTGACTGGTACGGAGAGCCTCGGCGCGCTGGGCGACATCTTCGGCGATGTAGCGGTGTCTCGGTAGCAGTTGGGGCGCCGGGTAGGTGTCGGTCAGTAGGTCGATGCAGTCTTGCGCTGTGGAGTAGCCGAGCCGATTGAACAATGTTGCAGCGTCGTCGAGGTCGCGTTCGTCCCGGGAGGCGTGCAGCTTCATCGCCAGCAGATACTCCGCTGACGGCACCTGTACCAGCAACGTCTCTGACTCGAACACCGTGACAGGATGTGCATCGTCTCCGGGCAGGAACCCCTTAGCAGCATCGTTGAGCCAGTCCGGCTCCAGACCATGGGCGGTGCTGATCTCCTCGGCGATCTCCCGCACCACCGGCGCCGGAACGAACAACGCGTCCACATCGCGGGTGAGGCGGTCTTGGTCGTAGGCCAAGGCCATCGCCGCGCCACCCACCACGAACAACTGAGCGTGCAACCCACGCGTGTTCAGCCGATCGGACAGTTCCTGGAACAAGGCGCGGACACCCTGTGCATCGAGAATCGCACCGTGAGCGTTCATGCCCGGGCTAGCGACCGTCCTGTGATCAGAATCCCCCGCTTACGAAAGGCAGGCGGACTCTGCTGATCCGCCTCAGCGCGGAAGATATCCGGGACCGCCGGATACCACCCCTTCGTGCGGCGGGCCGGATCCGCGGCCCAGGCCGGCGCCTGCCAGCCGTCGCGCTCGGCGAGATACTCGGCCAGAGCGGCGAAAGCGGCATCGATCTCCGCTGCCCCTGTGCGCGGCGGTTCCTCGGCGAACACTTGCGCTGCGAGCCCGGCTCCGCCGCGACGGAGCGTCGACGTGTAGTCGTCAAGGGTTTGTAGGATGCCAAAGCGCCAGCACGTATCCAACGATTCACCGGCGGCGAGCAGATCGAGGCAATGACGCGCGTTCGACGCAGCTGTATGACGCACACCCACACCGGTGGCGGGCTCAGGCGCCGGTGTGGCTTGCGCGCGCTCTAACAGCGCCCCGATCGGCAGCACATCGCCCTGGAACACCATGACATCCTCCCTCCTTCCTCTCCATTTTCGCAGACTCCGCACTGGATGTCCCATGACTGCCTGCGAGGACGCCAACTTGCGAATCAGACAGATGCGCACACGGCTCACACCAGGTGCCGCATAGTTCCCGGGACATACCCCTGCACTAAGCCTCGATCCACCGATGAGAGTGGTGGGGTGAGCGTGGCGTAACGCGAGGATGCCCTTACGGGCTGGGAGTCTGGGACTTGCGACGGTTCCACACACCTCAACCCGGAAGGGCACCTCTGGGATGCGACTCTCTCACACCCTTGGCCGGACCTCGGTAGCGTTCGATGATCCGAATCTCGTGTCGGCCG